>JBCCSR010000379.1:0-5667 GCA_039199865.1 Bacteroidota bacterium | reverse complement strand
TTTTGGTAAAAGAAATGCATGGTCAATCCCGCTTCTGCTTGATAACTGACATGCTCATAGTCAGGGTCCGCTCCCCAGGCAAAATCGTGTACGTTGGGGGCAACAAAATGCCAAGTCAATTTTTTCTGCTTCTTTTTGTATTTGACCTTTGTGCCTTGCTTTTGGTAGCCGTGCCCAATTTCGTCAGGGTTTTGCAGATAGCCGGTTCCACCAATAACATAATTTTTATCAATAGTAATCTTGACATCAAAGTCTCCCCAAATCCCGTGAAACTCACGTCCCACGTAGGGATTGGAATGCCAACCTTGATAATCGTATTCACACATTTTGGGGTACCACTGGGTCATGGAATAATCGATCCCTTCCGCATTGTCTCTCCCAGATCTACGGATTTGTAAGGGGACTTGAGCCTCGAACTCCATTTCAAAAGTGACTTGACTTTTTGGAGCAATGGCCTTTGGTAAATTTACTTCGAGAATGGTACCAACCACCTCAAATTCAACGTCAGTACCGTCCATTTTTAGCGACTTGATCTTCTGGTAGCCAATCTCCTCCTCGCTCAGTCGACCAATTCTACTTTTTACCCGACGATCAGCATCTTGTAAATTTTGATTTCTGACGTCCATCATACTCCCCGGTTGGAAGGCATTAAAATAAAGATGATAAAATACTTTGTGTAATTCTTCCGGTGAGTTGTTAAAGTAAACGAGCTTTTGTTTTCCCGCAAACTGATGTTTTCTGACGTCAAAATCGATCTCCATAGTGTATTCTGCTCGTTGTTGCCAACGATCTGGCTGTGCTTCGAGGACATTTGTTCCAAAAAACAGGATAAGGGCGAGCACAATTGAAAAAGCGTACTTCATTGCTTAAATGATTAGGTTTTATCTTATGTAAGTGAAATCTATTTAATTTAACGTATAAAATCGCGCAATTGATGTCCCGCTGTTCCAACAAGTTCATAGACCAAGCCCACTTCAATTAGGACTCGCCATATCAGACTGAGGTGCCTCGTCCACCAGATCCACCGGTCCAAATATCTTCGGGAGCCAATTGACCCAGCCATATTTTTTCCAACAAATGAACACAAAAATCAATACGGATAGCCAGTAAGCGGGCAGCATTAGCTCAAGAGGGGTCTCATTCAATCGAGCCAATGCATCGGTTTGAATGGCCGCTCCTTTGAAGGTAACGAACATGGAACCGTATAAATTGGTCGCCAGGTGGACGCCCAAAGCCAATTCCAGAGAATCATCCATCAAAGTCACCATTCCCAAAAAGAGCCCCACACTGATGTAGTAGGTCATCATAATGCCCAAGCCAAACTCTTTGACTTCTGGATTGTCCAGATGGACCATTCCAAAAAACATTGAAGTCAGCAATAATGGAATCCAACGTACTTTTGTAGCCAAGCCCAAGCCCTGAAGGAGATAACCACGGACAAAGAGCTCTTCAATCGAAGTTTGAATGGGCAACACCAATAAAGAAATCAATATCAAAACCAGGTAATTACTAAGGTTAAACTCTAGGAAAGCATAATTGCCCGGATTGTACAAATACATCCCCATTTCCATTACAAAGGCCAAGCCCAGCCAAAGAGAAAAGGCGAAAATCATTTTAGCCCAGTCCAAACGGGGTTTTGGGGTCACTACACTGAGCATTGGCCGACCGTGTATTTTGCTTACACCTATCCAAAGACCAATGGCAGCCCCCACAAAGCCAAACAATACCAATAGAAAGGCGAGATTGGAATTTACGCCAATAGTGGTAAAGTCGGGTTCTGCCATAAACTCTTCGAGAGCGTGGGCATCTACGATTCCAGTTTCGGGATCAGCCATTTCACCATAGATGATGAAGGATAGCGGAATTTGACCAAGCATAAAGCCTAGGATGACACAAAATATCGTCAACAGATATCTCCAGATTTGGTGCCCTCCCTGCTGTGCAGCCTTAAAAAACATAGTTTTATTTTTTCGCAAGATAATATAATTGAAGTGAAGATGTAGACAAAGTCCCAGGAAAAGAACCCAGCAAAAGGGAGAATAGCGAGGCTAATTTGTACTTAGCCCAGCAATTATATGGTAAACCAATCAGGGATAGGTATATTTGGCGCCAGAAAGGATGATTGTACAATATGAAAAACAAAACCTCTCTTTGGGCCTATGGCATTGCTTGCCTTCTGATCCTTATCGTTGCTTTTGCCTACCCGAAATGGAAGTATAAGGGCAATGTAGCTACTTTAAGCTGGGATGTTACAGGTTATTACCTCTATCTACCTGCAGCTTTTCTTTACAATGACTTGGGGCAACTTCAATTCAAAGACCAACTATTTGAGACCTACAACCCTGCCTCTAGTTTTTACCACGCTGTTCCCTTGGAAAATGGCAACTACATCATGAAATATCCAATTGGATTGGCCATCCAAATGTTTCCGTCTTTTGTCATTGGAGGAGTATTAGCGAAAGTAATGGGTTATCCGTTAGACGGATTTTCCTATCCTTTTCAGTTGTCGATTAGTTTTGGAAGCCTCTTTGTCGCCTTCATTGGTTTGTGGTTTTGTCGAAAAATTTTGCTGCGCTATTTCGATGACCAAAGCACCGCCCTGGGTTTATTGGTCTTGGCTTTTGCTACCAACTATCTCAACTACAGTGCAATTGATGGGGCCATGACGCACAATTTCTTGTTCACCCTCTACGCTTTATTGATCTGGTTGACGATTCGGTGGTACGAAAAACCCACTTTGAAAATCAGTACTGCCGTAGGAGCAATCATCGGATTGGCCACCATAACTCGGCCCGTAGAACTCATTTCGGTGCTCATTCCCCTACTCTGGGGTCTAAACGGATTTTCTGACCTCCCTCAGCGATTGACTTTTTGGCAAAGTCATTGGCAAAAGATCGTAGCGGCAATGTTGACCACCATTGCGGTAGGGACCATCCAGCTGGTTTATTGGAAATGGTATTCCGGCGATTGGTTGTTTTACAGTTATGAGGACCAGGGGTTCGACTGGAAATCCCCCCATCTAGAAGCCATTTTTAGTTACCGAAAAGGATGGCTAACTTATACGCCAGTCATGATTTTTGCCATTCTGGGGCTTCCCCTTTTATGGTGGAGGCAACGATCTCTATTTTGGGTATGCAGCACCTACTTTGTAATAAACCTATACCTTGTCATCAGCTGGTCTGTGTGGTGGTACGGTGGAAGTTTTGGTCAAAGAGCTTTGGTACAGTCTTATGCCATGATGAGTATTCCACTCACTGCCTTTATTGCGTTCATTTGGCAAAGTAAATGGTGGAAATATCCGCTGGCAGCTGCCTTTATTTTTTGTGCTTGGCTCAATTTGGTCCAAACTTATCAATCCCATGCTGATGGTGGGGGTATGACCCCAGACATGATGACCAAAGCCTATTACTGGAGAATTTTTGGTAAAATTGGTGTACCAGACACCGATCGGAAATTGCTGGATACCGACGAAGACTACATTGGGAGAAGAGCCGATGTGAAAAAGGTTTTTAGAACCAGTTATGAAGATTATGCCCTTTCCGACAACATCCGCACGCAACACGCCTATACAGGAGAAAAAGCAGTTTTTCTCAACTACGATTATAAAAAATCACCCATTATTGAAATTCCTAAAGATCAATTGACAGGCAAATGGATGCGCGTCAGTGCCTACTTCTTTGCCCCCTGGAAAGAATGGGACATGTGGCAAATGCCCCAACTAATTGTCCGCTACCACAAAGATAAAAAAGTGATTAAGTCGAAAATGATTCGCCTTCATCGGATTCTCCCAGCCGGACAATACATGGAAATTGCCATGGACTCCGTCCTCCCAGAAGACCATTTTGATCATGCAGAAATTGAAGTTTACATGGTCAATTCTAAAACTCATTTACACGTCGATGATCTAAGAGTAGAAACTTTTAATGAATCTTAAAACCATCCCCTGATATGAATACGCCCAACCTCAATACCGATCATAAAGTTGCCGTTTATTGGGATTTTGACAACATTCACATTTCTGCCAAAAATCTAGATAAAAAGCAAAAGAAAACCCGCTACGTCAAGGAGCCAAAAGCCCTAGACATTTCATCAATCATGGAATTCATTGCCTCCTATGGTGACGTCAGTGTCAATCAAGCTTACGCAGATTGGACTCGTTTTTCTAATTACAAAGAAGATTTTTTGAATTACTCCATTGATTTGATCCAACTCTATCCACGAGGAAGTCATTCCAAAAACGGTGCAGACATTCGAATGTCATTGGATATTTTAGAAGATGCCAATGCGTTTCCTCACTTGAGTCATTTCGTCATTATTGGTGGAGATAGTGACTATATTGCCGTAGCTCAAAAACTCAAACAGCTCGGAAAATACATTGTTGGAATTGGCATTCAAGCCACGACCAATGACTATTTCGTCAAAGCCTGTAACGAGTTTAAATTTTACAAGACCATACTGGCTAAATTTTCGGATACCGGTTCTGAAAAAATACTAGCAGAGCTCAAAGAGCACAATCGAGGCAGTCGTAAGACCAGGAAACTGATTAGCTCTGCGATCCGGCGCTTACTCAATCAATACAATACCGACTTCGTTTATAAGGCCCAGGTAAAACCCATGATGCGCCGCCTAGATCCGAAATTTGATGAAGGCAACTTTGGGTTTAGAACTTTTACGGAGTTCATCAAAGCCCATAAAGATATTTTGGAAATCAAGGATGGTGAAAACGATCAAGTCATTCGACTAAAGTAACATTTACTTTTTTTGATTTAGTGCTTTATCAATGGTCTCTCTGATGTACTTGACATGATCAAAGAAACGCCTCACCGTTTGGTCTTTGACTTTTTTGTTGGGAATGGGTGTATTTCTGGACAACTCTCCCAATGGATAATAATTCATGAAATCCTTTGGGTCGATCAATTGAATTTTGAAATTGCCAATGGTAGACCTGTAAGCCCCTTCTTCAATTTCAAGTTTGACATCAAACCAGATGTTCCAAAGCTGACCGACTTGTGGATCGCTTTCCGTTGAGTGTCCTCTTCCGAAAAGGATACCCGCCTCTTTATCCTCCAAGAGCAGTTCTCCCCTCGCATATTGTTTGAAAGTACTGAGGTACCAATTGATTCCGTTTTCGAATAATTGTTCCTGAGATTGCCCCTCAATTGGTTTTCGATTGGGATACTCGACAATGCCTCTTCTTTTTTCGGCGTAAACCGGAAAGCCAATCCGATTTTCTTCCATCCTATCTTTGACGGTCATTCCTTTTTTTGTTTCTCCTTTCTGTTGAGCCAAAACATTTAAAGACAGGAGTAAAAGAGCAGCAATGAGGAAAATGACATTGCTTGAGATTTGTTTTTTCATGTTTATATTTTTTTGTTTCTCAGTTCCGCTTCAAAAGACCAGTTCGCTGTACCGTTCTTCAATTTCATCGAAGATCCCATCTAAAACCGCCGGATCGTCATTGGTGACCAATTGAGTACGTAGCGGTTTGATGTGTGGAAAGCCACGGAAATAATTGGTGTAGTGACGACGCATTTCCAATATACCCAGTTTGGGACCTTTCCACTCTAGTGAGTGTCTGAGGTGCTGACGCGCTGCGGCCACCCGTTCACTTACCGTTGGAGGAGGTAAGATCTCACCGGTGGCGAAATAATGTTTGATCTCTCTAAA
>JBCCSR010000378.1:0-5671 GCA_039199865.1 Bacteroidota bacterium | reverse complement strand
GTTGTTCCGCCGTATACCTTGGCGCCTAATTTCAACTTGGCTCCTTCGCAGAGTGCAAATGATCCTCTAACCAAACTTCCTTCCATGATCTCCGCGTTTTTCCCCACGTAAATGGGCCCCGATTTGGTGTTGAGGGTACAACATTCGACACTGGCTCCTTCTTCTAAAAAGATTTGACTGCTATCGCCGATCACCTGATTGCTGGAGGAGATGGTCTGAGAATCGCGATCTTTGGTCAACAAGTCGAAATCCGCTCGAATGGCAGCATCATTGATGCTAAAAATATCGGTCAGGGCATTGATTTTGAGGAAGGGAGTGTCTTCCACGTCGAAGCCCGATAATTCTTCAATTTCCTCATCGTTAATCAAGGCCTGAAATTGCTGTTTATTCAATCGAGCAGCAATCAATTCGTCACCACGAAGCAAGGCTTCATTGGGATCGAGTTGGCTGATCAAGCGGCACATAGGTTCGGAGGGAAGGACAGAACCGTTTATCACAAAATTATCATCCATGATTTGGATGGGGTATTTTTGTGCCAAGTAATCTTGTGTGATAAAAGAGATGGTTTCAACGCCCAACCAACGTTCCCACTTTTCGCGGATGGTTAGAATGCCGACTCGGATTTCGCCAACTGGCCGGGTAAAGGTTAGTGGAAGGAGTTTTTCTCTAACTTCATTATCAAAGAGAATGACGTTTTCCATAGCGGAGGAGGTTGATTGATTTCGTTTGGCGAGCCCCAGATTTGGAAGCAACAGGGCTCTTAATTAGCTTTTGGTTTTCATGGTCACCTTACTATTCGATACCAAAAGGAACCATAAGGTGCGCAAGGAGATTTGGTCAATATAAAAAAATGCCTGGGCAATGGCTTGCCGAGGCATTTTGACTTTAAAAGAACTTTGCCATACCTTACTCTTCGTCTTTTTCTGTCTTGGCAAATTTCGTCTTAGCAAATTTCTTATTGAATTTATCAATACGTCCGGCAGTATCGACGAATTTCATCTTACCAGTGAAGAAAGGGTGAGACTTATTGGAAATCTCTAGCTTGACCAAAGGATACTCTTTACCATCTTCCCACTCAATCGTGTCTTTAGTAGGTGCACAGGAGTAAGTCAGGAAAGCCTCATCACAAGAGAGATCTTTGAAGACTACTTTTCGATAATTGCTTGGATGAATGTCTTTTTTCATCTTATCTTGATTTTAAATTTTATCAATTTGGAGGGCAAAGATACTATTTTTCTGACTAATAAGGAAGTCTGAAGACTAAAAAAACCACTCCCTCTACCAAGCTTGGGTATTCAGAATTCTCAGATTCGATGAACAGACCCCCAATCTTAGCGAAGAAGTGGTACATGTAATAGGATTTATAGGTAACACTCGGGTGTAAGTGTGTTTACCCTTGTTCGATGTATTGCTTGAGTGCTTGTCCGAACAATTGGGTCCAATTGTCTTCAAGCTTTTTGATCAGCTCCTCGGAAAAACTGCCGAGCAAGGTATCGCTGATCCGCAATAGCGTCGATTTTTGGCTACTTTCTAGTGTCAATTTCAAAAATGATATGGCCGGACCGCCAAGGTCCGGACTCAGATTTCCCTTCAGAAGCAAATGATGAGGCGCATGAATGCTGAGGACAGTCGCCCACACTACTCCTTCATTATTGCCGGTGTCTTCATACATCAAACCTCCAAGTTTTGGCTCTAATACAAAAGCCTTAGTTGCCGAAGTCGTATAAAAATTTTGATTCCACCATTGATCGATCTCATTGGTTATCGCTTTCCAAACCTCGCTTGGCTTGGCCTTGATGGTAAATACCAGTTCAATCGCGGTAGTTTGTAAACTCTTTTCAACACTAGCCATGTTGGGTGATGTATCCTTGGTATAATACTTTAGTTGAATCAGGTTGTTGATCCATTGATCATACGCATCCTGAATTGGTTTTGCATTTAAATAATTCCACCTGAATTTCCCTTCTTTTTTGGAAATGATCAGCTGAGCTTTCTCTAAAATGCCCAAGTGTTTCATAATAGCAAAGCGTGAGAGGTTGAATTGGTCACTTATCTCACCGGTTGTCCTTGGTGCATTCTTTAGTAAATCAAGAATCGATCTTCTGGTAGGATCTGATAATGCTTTCCATATCATATTTTATTTTTGTACATGTTACTAAAAGGTAACATGACAAAAGTATTAATATTTTCCAAAGTCGCAAAACAATTGCTCTAATTTTTGTAGGAAAATCTCTTATCTTGAGCAAAAAGCAAACACATGAATTTTGGTCTCAGTCTAAGGGCAGGTTTTTTATCTTTATTTTTGCTGATTCTGGTCGCTCCCATCAACGGACAATCTCCTTATCGCTTGGAAGGAGTGAAGGAAGGTTTTTCCATTGGACTCCCTATGAATGTTCTGTTGTACAGTCGACTCAACATGCAGAACTTGGTCCCCTTGTCAAGGGAAAAAGCAGAAATGCTTCGACCCAAAGATATCTGGGCCGTCGATCGCTGGGCGGTACATCAATATCCGACCGGAAAAGGGGCTCGAAAGGGCAGCGATATTTTGCTTTACAGTTCGTTGTTATTGCCTTGGACGACCATGCTGACCCAAAGGGGGAGAGATGATATTGGTAAGGTGGGGACCTTTTATTTAGAAGCGCTGCTCATCAATACTGCATTGACGGATCTCACCAAGGGACTGGTCAAGCGCGCCCGTCCACTGGCCTACAATGAATTTGTCGATGTCAATTTAAAATTGGAGAAAGGTGTCCGTACGTCCTTCTTTTCTGGGCATACTTCCAATACGGCGGCCATGACCTTTCTGACCGCCAAATTGTACGCAGACTTCTATCCAGATAGCAATCTTAAACCCCTTGTTTGGACCACCGCCGCCCTCATTCCAGCCACCACCGGATTCCTGCGGATGAGAGGGGGAAAACATTATTTGACCGATGTCCTAGCGGGTTTGCTGGTCGGTGCAGCTGTCGGTATTCTCGTTCCAGAGGTACATCGCATTAGAGACTGACTTTTGCTCTATCTTGTTTGACTGAGCTGGAGGCCAACAATTCCCACTTGAGTGGAGCGGAGCTTCTTCGTTGAATTGGGAAGTAGCTTTTTGGCTAGAATTGTTCAAAAAGTGTAGGTAGGAGAAGGAGAGACTAGAATTTTGGCAAAAAAATGATTAATAGGATATCATGCAAAAGATATATCAGCTCAATTATCTATTTCTTTTTTTTTGTTGGTTTCCACTAGTTGGTATCTGGGCGCAGGAGAATACTTCCGAGCAGCTTGATGTTAGATTTGTAGTGGGAACCCGAATTGGATTAAATACCCTCAACGAGATCAATCTAGAAGGGGCGTATCGATTAGACCTCGAAAGGTCCCTCGTATTTGCTCTGGGATATAACTATGGTTCGGGAATTTTGCCCGCCGGGGCGATGTTCTGTCATGTAAAAAGGTACAATGAACTTTACAACAGAAAGGGGATCAATTTTAGAACGGGCTTTAGATTTTTGATAAAAGACAAAAAGAAAAAGAAAGTCTATAGCCTCTTAAAAGTATTGTATCGTTACAGCTGGCTGGACGATATGGAGATTTATTCTAGTTGCTTCTCGGGAAGCGGGACTGGAACTTATGATCGCTACGATGCGACTGCCCATGAGCTGGGACTCATGCAATATTTTGATTTCTTCCGAGAAAGGCGATTCATCAATTTTTACGTTGGATTGGGTTTGAGTTACATTTGGCAATTTGAAAAAACGAAAGCCATTCCGGGCAACGATTTTTTTCCAGGAACGCCTGCGATGGATCGAACCGACCATCGACTCATGGCCAAATTTGATCTGGGGATAAAAGTCACTTTATTTGGACGTTAGTGCGCAGTGAGTCGCTGCCGCAAAGGCCGCGTACGTTTTTAACCAAGTGGGTTAAACGCTCTTTAAAATCCAATCTCTTTCGATCACCCCCGAGCTTTCGATGACTTCTTGCCTAAATTTAGTTCGGTTCATTATCAAAATGGAGAACTTAATTTTTTGGTACTCCCCGATGAGGGGACCTTGGTGGCAGGGATGAGGCACCGACATTTTTATACCTATAAATCAGTGGCGAAACCCCTAGATTTCTCTTTGACGAATCGACACTTTCCCCGTTTTATTGAATGCCTTTTTCACGGGATTGCCTTTGTAAACAATCTTGGAGAGTCCCCCCGCAATGGCTTCCAAAGAATCTTTGACGTATAGATAGATGGACCCCGTACCATTGACGGTAGCGATGGTTTCATGACTGGTCAGATCAAAGGCGTTGATGCTGCCCTGTCCTTCGAGGTGGATGTTTTGAGACTGGGTTTTTCCACTAAAAGTCATAGACACATTGCCTTCGACAAAAGAGTGGAAATGGTCGACATCGAGTGCCAAATTGACGTCGATAAAACCTTCGGCGTGAAAGTCGAGCTGATGCGTTTTGATCGGCTCATTGGCATCAATTCTGACCTTACCAGAGACGGTGATGGCGTCTAGTTGCTCGTAAGTCAGGTAGACGTCCAAGCGAGGGCTGGCAAAAACTGGATGGTCGGGGCTGTGTAAATTGTAGCGGATGTAGAGGGTTTCATCCTGTACTTCTACGACGACATTTTCTAGATGATCGGTAGAAGCGGCTTCGACTCTGGCCGATGAAGCACTCCCTCTTTCCAAGAAGATGCTTCCTTGACCGGCGTAATGAATTTTATTGAAAGTAGGCAGAGCGAAAGTTTGTTCCAATTGAGCGTTGACAATAGAACTAAGGCCACAAACAGAGAGTAGTAAAATGAGCAATTGTTTCATTACGAATTGGTTTTTGATTTTGGAGTGATTCGAGCCTTTTTGTTGGGCTTCAAGAAAAAGACGATCGAAAGTTCCATTGTCCCCCATTAGGAGAACCTGTTTTGTAGAATAGTGATTTTCTAGAAGACGAGGCAGCCACAGTTTTTGTTACAGCATCCTCCTCTTCATGAGTTAATGGCTAATACTAGGTTCGCGGATGACTTCGTCACTTCTGATAAAGCCGTCGAGTAAGTTGACTACTCGGGTACCGTATTGTGCGTTCTTTTCAGAATGAGTTACCTGGATGATGGTAACGCCCTCATCATTGAGTTGTCTGAAAAGGTCCATAATTGCTTCGCCTTGGCTCGTATGTAAATTTCCGGTTGGTTCATCTGCCAGGAGCAAACGGGGTTTGCTGATGATGGCTCTGGCAACGCCAACGAGCTGCTGCTGTCCACCGGATAATTGATGTGGAAAAAGATCTTTTTTTGCCACAATATTGAAACGATCCAAAATATCGGCGACCATGCTCTTGCGTTCTGCGGATTTGATTTTTCGATAGAGTAGGGGCGTTTCAATGTTTTCGTAAACAGTGAGTTCATCAATTAAATGATAGGCCTGAAAGATAAAACCCATATAATGTTTATGCAAGTCTTGACGCTTGCGTTCATTGAGTTTTTGAATGGGTTCGTCTAAAAAGTAGTATTCTCCACTACTGGAAGACTCCAACATGCCAATGATATTGAGCAATGTAGATTTTCCTGCACCACTGGGGCCCATAATGGTGACAAACTCTCCTTCCTTAATGGTCAAAGAAATATCTCTTAAAATGTAAGTCTTTTGAAAACCATTTCGGAAGTATTTTTCAATATTTTTTAATTGTATCATAAGTG
>JBCCSR010000377.1:0-5677 GCA_039199865.1 Bacteroidota bacterium | reverse complement strand
TTGAATTTGCCGGATGATGCACTTTCAGGAGTAGAACTTATTTTTCCCTTTCAGGGAGACTTAGCAATTTTTAATGAGGGACGAAAATATGGAATTTTCTACTTGTCGGCAACTGGCGAATACGATAAACTAGAGGCCAATTACGATTATATTGATATCCTCGCTCCGAATAAGATTCAGGTACAATTTGGAAAGAATAACATCAGATATACAATCGAGAATCATCGGTTTAAGGAAGAACTGATTTTGGAGGGAAGGACCGTTTCCAAAAATAAAGTTCCCGCCTACTTTCCTGCCAAAGTGATTCAATCGAGTCCACTTAAAGATAGCGAACCCCAATTTCACCAAACCAGTACGCTTGGATTGACTCTGGAAAGACAAAAGTCAGGGACCCAAATTCTGCGTACAATAGAAGTTACCTCTGGCCCCAATATCGGTACGCAAAAAAATATTCCTTGTGCCTTTATCAAGGACTCGCTCAATTACCTGAAAGCACACGAACTTTCTGCTGGGGTCCTTGGAGTACATAAAAAACAAGTTGTTGACAAGCCATCTGATTTTGAAAAGAGAGCACTGGCTTGGAAGGCGGCTCCCATCGATTTGTTTCACCGTGGGACAAAAAAAGTCCATTCGATTCCTCATTTGATTGGTTTGCGAAAGTTTGATGTCCGCTTTCCATATACCGCCTTTCTCAAAGCAGATGGACGGATGGGCTTGGTTAACCAGCAGGGAGAGATCTTAGAAAAAGATGGAAGGGTTGTGGAATATACTTTTATCAGTTATTTCCAAGATGGTAAAGCTGCGGCGTGTAAAGGAGGAAAATTAGTATTGAGTGAAAATAATCAAGAAGTCAAGGGAATTGAAGTAATGGACAAAAAAACCTTTACGGAGGAATTCCATATCTATCCACTTCAACGAAAAAGGAGAGACAAAACCATCAACCATCGATTGTATTTGGTTGCTTCTCCTGACAATCCGATAGAATGGGTTTACATCAACGAGAAAGGAGAGGAAGTGATTGCAATAAATGCAGACTTCGCTTATCCATTTAACGAACAAAACCAAACTGCTCAAATTGAAGTACTTGTTGAAGTAGAAAATAGCATTGGGCAAAAATTCAAACGAAAGAGAAAAGGCTTAATCAATGGCCACGGAGCAGCACTATTGTCCCCGGAATACAACCAAATCAAAGCCTATCGCGATTATTTTGTGGTAGCCAAGAGTGGTACGCCGACCATTTCTTTTACGGAGAAAGGGCGTCAAATCAAAAAAAATCCGACTCGACTTCGCCCCTTCTCAGACGAATTATCCGTTTTTCGGAGTACCGAAGGGAAATGGGGTTTTTTAAACAAGCAAGGGGAGGAAATCATCGCACCTATTTATTCTTGGGCAAGGCCTTTTTCAGAAGATCGGGCACTCATAAGAGACGAAAAGGGGGAATACATTTTTATCAATAAAAAGGGAGAGAACGTATTTGGAACAGGGTTCTTCGGACAAAATCAATGGAGGGGGATAGGTGATTTTAAAAATGGTCGCTGCTGGTTTAAAGCAGAAGGGCGAAGTTTGAAATGGGGCTGTTATGACTTGGAGGGCAACATTGTGATTGAACCCCAATTTTATTACAAGCCCACCCACCAAATGGACGTAGAGAAGGTACAACAATTGCCCATGGATTTTTCAAAGGGAGTGGCAGCGGTACAAGTTTTTCAAGCCAAGGGAGCAATAAAAGCAGCGGTTATCGATACGAGTGGCCAATTTATCGTTCCACCCGGTAAGTTTACTCAGATCAATCGATTTGATCAAAAAGGCTACGCCACCTTTTCAGACGCTCGGGAAAAAGGATGGGGCATTATCGATCACCAGGCCAAGGTGATTGCTCCGCCCAAGTACCAAACCATTGGCTCCTTCATCGATGGCTACGCACGCGTAAAAAGCACCAACAATAAATGGGGCTTGATTGATCACCACGGAAAAGAAGTGATTCCCACAAAATACGTAATGATTGATACCCTATCGGAAGGGTTGGTGGGGGTACAATTGCCCAATAACAAATGGCAATTCTTAAATAAAAGCAATCAAGTGGCCATCAAGGGTCCCTTCGAAAATATAAAGGCTTTCCAAAATGGAATTACCCTAGTGGAGCATGACGGAAAACAAATCATCATCAACAATAAAGGGGAAATGATTCGATTGAAACAAGGGAAACCCATCTTTTTTTCAAAAGGAATCATCGGAGTTGAAGTGCAAAAAAAGAAAAAGTATTATTATGCAGATGCTTCCGGACAAAATTTATTTGGCCGCTACTTTCGAGAAATACATCCCTTCGAAAAGAACAGTGCCAAAGTCAAAGCCTTTTCGGAAACGTATACCAGTAAACGGTATTATGGAGCGGTGAATACCAAGGGGGTAACCGTGGTGCCACCAAAATTCAATACCCTGCATTTTCAAACCGATGGAACCATTATTGTGAATCCTCAAATTTATAAAGGAATCGTCAACAAACACGGAAAAGTAGTCTTACCTATCGCTTATGATCAGGTCCTTCCCGTGGCCCCCTATGATCGTTCTGGAAGGGAGATGGGACAAATTTTTAGAGTAGAAGATGGTGAAAAAATAGGCTACGTTAGGTTGATCGATGATCAAATCGAATGGATTTGGAAATTGCAAAATTAGGGATCGACGGAGGGGGGTAAACCTATGATGTGCATAAAATGAGTTTAGAAAATCAACTGTCAAGAAAAACCAGTGTCGTCCTTATTTCGCTCATCGAATTATTGGAGCGCTTCAGTTATTACGGCATACGGCCCTTGCTCGTCATTTTTATCACTACTGAGGAAAATACGGGCTTTAGCCAAGAAATGGGGGTAGGGATGCTAGGAATCTTTACCATTTTAATTGGCATTCTCCCCTTACCCATGGGGATACTCACGGACCTTGTATTCAAACAAGAAAAAGGAATCATCATTGGAGCTAGCCTTTCATTACTTGGTCATTTAATGATTTTTATTGGAAATGTCTATGTCATTAGTTTGGGCTTGCTACTTATCGCATTTGGAAGTGGTTTGGTCAAACCGAGTTTGTCCATATTGATGGGACGCTTATTTCACAAAAAGGAGGAGAAAAGAAATCTGGCTTTTGTCATTCTGTTTGCTGGTATCAACTTGGGTGCTTTAGCTTCGATTGTCTCGTTGGGTTACCTTTCAGAAGTAATCGATTGGTCTTACGGGTTTTGCTTGACTGCTCTGGCTACCTTCTTGTATTTACTGATTTTTGTACGGATCAAAAATAGGTTGAAGTATCGGGAAAGTAATATTGAAGAGACCGTCGTTTTTGAATTGGAGGAGGATATGGCCGTTCTTGATCGTCCTCCCACCAAGCAAGTTGCTTATTTTTCTTCCTATGTCCTCATTTTTATCATCACCCTGGTTTCTGTAATCTATTGGCGAAGTTATGGCATTTTTAGTGCTTATCAAATTGAATTTCTGGCGGAATTTGAAACCTTGAGTTTGTTGGGCATGACGGTCGGCAGCTACGACTTGTACGTGATGAATTCCTACTTTACGATTCCGGGGACTTTCATTATCATCGCACTCTGGTATTTTAGAGGAGTGGGAAGTACCATTTTAAAATTGAGCTACGGAATATTGATGCTGGGAACGGCCTCTCTTTTTATTTGGTTCACAACGGCGATTGCCGAGGATTGGGTGATGTGGTATTCTCTCATTCCCGCATTGCTCATCGGCGTATCAGAAGTCATCTTTCCATCCGTTGTAGCGGCTTATGTCACCAGATTGAGTAGCGTCGAATGGTCTTCCACTGCTTACGGATCGTTTCTGCTTTTGGCATTTGCCTTCCCCAAATTATTAGACTGGCTGATGATCAATGGCTTCGGACATCAGTTTATGGTGTTTATTGTTATCGCGTTCGTTATTGGCATCGCGCTAGTGGTCTTCAAAAAGCAACTATTGTTGCTGGCTAAAGGCGTTGACTAGTAAGTATGGATTGAAGTCAAGTGGCGCCATTATTTAGCGATTTTTTGCTTTGGTCCAAGCCAGTACCTCTTCCAAGTATCTCCGCTCATTCGATAATCTCGGAACCTTGTGTTGATTGCCGTATTTTCCCCTTGAACGCATCCAGTTGAGAAAAGTACCTGCTGCTAAAGCATGCAATTTGAGTGGCGCTAGCGCCATGTCTTTATAGCGTTTGGCCTCATAATCGGAATTGATTTGTTGTAAATTTTGATCCAATAGTTGTGCAAATTCCTCCATATTTGCCGGGGCCTGCTTGAACTCTATCGCCCATTCATGTCCTCCCTTGTCTTTTCCTTTCATGTAAATGGGGGCAACCGTATACTCGGCTACAATCGATTTTAAATGTCGACAAGTTTTTTCCAGTGCTTGATCGGTATTGGCAACCATCAGCTCTTCGCCAAATGTGTTGATAAACTGTTGGGTTCTGCCCGTAATTTTAATTTTGTAAGGCTGAGTAGAGGTAAAGGTGACCGTATCTCCAATCAGATAACGCCACAAACCCGCGTTGGTACTGATAAGCAGCGCATAAGTTTTACCAACTTCGACACCTTCTAAGGGAATTGCTTGAGGATGTTCATTGTCCCACTGATCCATTGGAAGAAATTCATAATAGGTACCATTGTCTAGCAAGAGCAGCATATCGTCCCCACCGATTTCGTACTGTGTCGCGAAGTAGCCTTCGGAGGCATTGTACACTTCCCAATAAGTGACGGTATCCGAGGGAAGGAAACGACGCAATTGTTCACGATACGGTGCAATGCTAACGCCCCCGTGGATGTAAGCTTCAAAATTGGTCCATATTTCTAGCATATGGTCTTTGCCACTGAGGTCTAGGATATGTTGGAAAAAGACATTGGTCCAGGTGGGAACGCCCCCCACCATACGGATTTGTTGGGCAATGTCTTTTCGAATGGCCAGTTCGGCCATCTGCTGAATTTTGGCCTCCCAATCTGCTTGAAGGACCACATCAAAATCGGGTTCGAAAAAAGGACGCGCTACTCTTGGCATGTCGCGAACCATGAGTGCCGAGACATCACCCAGAACAGTCTTGGGAAACGGTTTGTAATTTTCGTGACTTCCGGCCATCAAAAAGTTTTTCCCCGAAAAAATTTTACAATCGGGCTTTCGATCGTACATCAAGGTCATGGTATCCCAAGTTCCTTTGATGTGGCATTGTTTGAAATTGACTTTTGAAACCGGGATAAACTTACTTTTGTCTTTAGTCGTTCCCGAAGACTTGGAAAATAAATTGACTTGTCCCGCCCATAATACATTCGCTTCTCCATTCATCATTCGTTGAATGTAGGGCTTGAGGGACTCATATTCCTGGACCGGTACATTAGTGGAAAAATCCTTTCCCGATTGGATTGAAGCAAAGCGATATCGTTGTCCCCATTCTGTATCTTTTGCGGTGGCAATCAAGTCTTTGAGCACTGTGGCTTGCGTTTCGAATGGTGCATCTACAAATCGTTCGATTTGTCGCATTCGTTGACGGTAATACCAGCGAAAAAGATTGTTGGCGATGTTTCTCACGAGCTGTTTATTTTGGTGTAGCTTAATTAAAAATAGCAAATAAATCTGTTTTCTGAGCGGGTGGAGTATCTTTTGGACACAAACAATAGGATAATCGGGATGAACAGTTGATT
>JBCCSR010000376.1:0-5688 GCA_039199865.1 Bacteroidota bacterium | reverse complement strand
CTGATTCATATCTCCTAATTTCAAGTAGTAAACCCCATTGGCTAAACGATTGGGAACCTCCAACAGGAGGTCTTGAACGCCTATCACAACAGTTTCATTGAATTGCTGGATGAGTCTTCCCTGGGCATCGACCAAGAAGATATCCATCTGCTTTTCTTCCTCACTCTGATATCGGATTTTCAGCTGATCGATAAACGGATTGGGATAAACCATCACTTCGCTTTCAATCGCATCAAAGTTAACCAAGCGGATTGGCGAATAATTGAATACCCCATCCAGGTCAACTTGCTTGAGTCGATAGTATCGATTTCCTATTTTCCCAGGTGTTTTGTCCATAAATTGGTAATGGCTCAATTGATTGGTCGTTCCCCTTCCGTTGATTCTTCCCAGGACTTGGAACTCGTTATTCCCAACTGCTGCTTCTCCAATTGCGACTTCAATGTCAAAATAGTCATTATTGATTTCGGAAGCAGTATCCCATTTCAACAATACGTGCTCTCCAATTTTTTGCGCCGTAAATTGAATCAAATTAACGGGCAGACTACTGCTCATCGTGATGGCCAAATCATCAATTAAGAATCCAAACTCATCGCTTTGACTAAATTTAATTTGAGAGCTACTACTCGGTGTCTGTCCACCAGCAATCAAACGATTGGTGATACTTAGATTACCTACCGTCTGCCATTCTGGTTCATTGACCACCATGGTGTACAATTCTAACCACTCCTCCTGATCATTGCCCCGAACGAAGATCTTATTATCGGAAGGCACCCCACTCAATGCGATGATGGTGTCATTCAGGTACCTCAAGGAAAGTTCTAAGTGTCCTTGCGAGACTTCGTAATTGGCCAAGTTGATCGTCCAGATCAGATTGTTTTCGTAATTTTCATCCAACTCTTTGATGATCGGATACAACTTTAGCGATTTTTCGGTGGCGTCTAACTCCATTTGCCCACTCGCTTCATTGGATAATTCGTAATCCCAACTCAGCAATCCGCCCAAGCCCATCGTACTGGAAGTGTACGTCTTATTTTCGGCAGCACTAAAATCCTCCAACAGAGGTTGTCCAACCTGAATATCGACGGGTGCATTGGGCAGATGGATGATTTCTGGAATACTGACCAAACTATCATTGCTCTTATGGGCATCCTCATCAAAGTCAATCCATGCATCTATTTCGTAGGTGCCAATCGCCCCCATATCTGCTCCCGTATCAAAAACGTAAACAGCACTATCTCCTGGTTCAATGATTTGATCGATCGTTTCGGTCACCATATTATTGTTGACCAAATAAGTGATGGGCACTCCCGTCACCGGATTGGTTCCAACATTCATAATCGATACCTGAATGATTTCATCATTGGTCAAGTGGCTAGAGGTCATTTGACGCCCCGTACCTTTGATGTAAACCGTTTGTAGCAAAACATCATTTTCCCAAGGACAAAGTCCATTAGATTGTGGAATGACCGAACCGGCAATCACGCGTTGATTGTATTCTCCCGAATTCATTTTTACCCGAACCGAGAACCAATACGTTTGTCCCAGTTCGAAGTCGTGATCTTCCAAGCTGTAAGCATTATCCGTGGTAGTCACCAAGCTCTTCATCTCCTGACCATCGTAATAACACAGATCGTAAGTTGCA
The DNA here is from genome assembly GCA_039199865.1 of Bacteroidota bacterium. Classification (GTDB taxonomy): domain Bacteria; phylum Bacteroidota; class Bacteroidia; order Chitinophagales; family Saprospiraceae; genus JALZUU01. The sequence goes on along the minus strand of JBCCSR010000376.1, from coordinate 4,046 downwards.
ATATCAGTAAGACTGCTCTTATCCCATTTGAAGTCGAGAATTCCCTCACATCTAGGCGTAATCTCAAAATTGCTGATTACGGGTAAGATGGAAAAGTTTTGTACATTTTGATCTTCTTCTCCTGCTCCATTTTGGGTCACTCTAATTTTTCCTTCCTCTGTAAATACATCCGGTACCGTCCAGGCAAAAGTGCGATCTGCTGCCGGAATATCATCGGCGATGGTGGTCCATGTACTTCCATTGTCCGAGGAAAACGCTAGTTTAAAAGTTCGACTGTTATTTGCCGCAGCCTCCCATTGGATGTATTCGTAAGCTCCAGGCTGTAGTTTCTCTTTACCGTAAGGATAAGTCAATTCTACCTCAGGCTGAACAAATTCATAAGTCAGATGATAGCGCTGTGGACCAAAAGGTACAGCCGATCCATTCACGCGCAAAACATAAGTGCCTGCAGTGGGAAAGTCAATGGTAATTTGCTCGATGTTGTTGAGGGTATCCACGCCACGCTCCGCAGGACCATCCACCGCCGTGGGATCGATATTGAGCACCCAGGGCAAATAATCGGTTCCATTGGGATCGGTCAAAGTCAAATCCAAATCGTTGACCAAGGCCTTGATCGACTCTAGTTCTGCCTCTTTATCGTGCCAGTACAACATGACCTTCAATTGAGCCATATCCGCAGGTACTTCAATTTCAATCGTTTTCTCCTCATTGTTGCTCAGCTCATCCGATTGAAATTGATTGTTTTCAATGACTTCAACGGCTCTTTTGGCATTCATTAAACCAAAACCGTAAATAAAATCAGGTCCGGGGTTACCAAGGTCCTCGGCAGTATTGCAAGCAATGGCTTTCATCAAAGCGCCTTCTGGATTGAGATCTCCATTGAGATTGCGATAATGTTCGTACATCAGCGCCAATGAACCCACCACGGCGGGAGAAGACATACTGGTTCCCGATTTGGTTTTGTAGTTGTATTCTCTTCCGGTTGAAATCACTTTGGCTCCTACCCCACAAATTTCTGGTTTGATTCGTCCATCTTTCACTGGGCCTCTACTCGAATTGGAATAGATATTTCGATTTTTATCGACATTTCCTACAGTGAGGATATTTTTTGCACTTTGATAATAACGCAAGACCGTCCGATAGCCTTTAGGATAAGGATCACAAGTTTTCTTTCCGCTATTTCCGGCCGCAAAAACATGTAAGACTTCGGGAAGTTCCAACATCTGCCAATCCAAATTTTGACTGGTGTAGTTGTACGCTCCATTCAAATCGCAGTTGAAACTCGTGCCGTAAGAGTTGTTGGTTAAGACCATTCCATGCTCGTTAAAATAGTCTTCCGCATAAAAGGTAATGGAACCCGTTTTTTGGGTAATGATGGTACTACTTGGAGCAATGCCTCGGTGACGTGGATCAATGTGTCCAGCTCCACCAATAATTCCAGCTACATGATCGCCATGATCGCCGAAAGAACTGTAAGTTCCAGAGGCTTTATTGATCACGCGATCATCGAAATCAATGTGGTCGCCCAATTCTCCTCCATCTCCTACCCCAATCACCACTCTTTCCCCTTCCAAATGTCTAGCTCCTGCAATCCCGGATTGTAAGGTATTGACTCTTTGATTGACTTTGCACTCGTGGGTTAATTTTTCTACCTCTTCGCTACGCACATCTACGAAGGCAACAATGGGCGACTGGGCGATTGGCAACATTCGATCTACCGCCACTCTGGCAACCACTGTTTTTCCTCCCCGAATGCGATCTTGCAAAATGATCGCTTGATTTTGCTGACAAAATAAATTGATTTGTTCTTTTGAAACACTTTTTTGAAATACAATGGCAAGATCAACTTTACCCGCCTCTGCCTTGGCATGTTCCGGTATATTTTCGTAGCGAATGGCTCTCGACAACTTATTGGTCAGTGGCTGTTTCCGTACTGCTCGAATACCCAAATGCTCCAAAGTAGCTCGCTTGATTTTGCTAGGCAGTATTGCGTGATAGGTTAGATCAGATTGGTAAGAAAGCAATTGAATCCCTTCTTGTGCCAATTGTTGGAGCACCGCTTGATCCGGTATTTGCTCAAACTGCAAATTGACATAATACTCATTGCCAGACTTCTGATTTTGGAATTGGTTTTTCTGATGATAGAAATCATCCAGTTGGTTTTTGGGTTGGCCCTCCTGTCCGCTTAGCTTTAGGTTGTTGCACACCAATAGCAGGAGTGCTACGAGCACACCGTAATGCTTTCTCATAGGTAAAAGTTTCAAAAGAATTCAGGAACAAAAAATAAACGGGGGAAGTAAAAATGGACTATTGTCCGTTTGAGGGGAGCTTCAAGGTAAATAAGTTAGTCAATTGACCAACTAAACACTATTTAGGCAAACAACATGCCGAAAACAAAAGGGTGCTTCACATTTTTTTTATCTGAATTTATAAATAACTCACTATAAACCAAGCTGTAAAACAAATTGATGGGAATGGCGCTGTCGGATGAAAGGAAATTGAAAATATCGTCGCGGGGATGGACATCGTTGTGTCACTTCAACTACTCAAAAGGATTTTGGTGGGCTGGATTATTTGTAAATGTAGTGTCAGTCAGCGTATGCAAAAAGGCAATCAGCTTTCGTTTGTCTTCCTCCGACAAGGTGAAAGGCAAGATATTGGAATCTGTCGTTGGGCTGGGATGGCCACCAGAGCTGTAGTGATCCAGTACTTCCTCCAAGGTCTGAAAACGACCATCGTGCATGTAAGGAGGAGTCAAGGCAACATTCAAAAGTGTAGGGACCCTAAACTGACCATTATTAAAAGCATTTCCAGTGACGGCTCCCCGGCCTAAATCTTCAAAATCGTTGATGTCATTTGCAGCATCGAGGCCATTATTTACGTATTCATCACTGGTAAACAATGGGCCACTATGGCATGCCGGATGGCTACAGCCCGGATGATCAATCACCCCAGATTCGAAGAAAAACAATTCTTGTCCATCAAACTCATCATCCGTAAAAAAGACCCCACTTCCATAGAGTACTTGATCGTATTTGGATTGTCCACTACTCACCAAGCTTCGCTCAAACTGAGCAATGGCTTTGACCGCCAATTCTTTGGTCATTTCGTCTCGATCCGCAATATCAAAGGCAGCACGAAACATTTTGGGATAAATTTCATGTTTCCTTAACTTGTCGATAACCTCTACCCAAGTGGTGTGTAACTCAATGGGATCTTCAATGGGCAAGAGGGCCTGTTCTTCCAGAGTTTGCACCCCACCATCCCAAAATAAGCCATTTTGAAAATAACCAACGTTGAGCAAAGACATCGAGCTGCGTCTTCCCGCTATTCCATCCACCCCAACACTGACGGCCTGGTTGTCGGTAAAACTACCCGAGGGAAAATGGCAAGAGGCACAAGACATGACACTGTCGGCAGAAATAATGGGATCGTAAAATAATGCTCTCCCCAGGGCGACCCCTTCATTGGTCATCGGATTGTCAGCAGGAATGGGCATTTCTCCCAGCCATTCTGGCGTCACCAAATTGTAAGGTTGAGGATCGTGAAGAATGTCAAGTAAATCATTGGGAGGATCGACCACTGGCTCCTCGGAGGGGTCAGATGGATTCGAGGGATCAGACGGTATGGTAGGCATTTCTTCCTTATCACCACAAGCCGTAATCAGTAACAAACCGAAAACCAGGAGGAAAAAAACTCGATGAAGGATCATACAGATTTAAACGATTACTTGATGCACAAATATATTAAAAAGGGGTATCAAATTCTGGATTATTTAGCAAAGTGCTATCAGTTAACATTTTTAAAAAACTCAGCAACTGTTTTTTCTCTTTGTCCGTCAAATTCAAAGGTCGAACGAGGGTATTGATAGTGGGGGAAGGATGCCCTCCCCGATCGTAATGTTCAATCACTTCTTCTAAAGTTGCAAAACGACCATCGTGCATGTAAGGAGCGGTCAGCTCAATATTGTAGAGGGTCGGAATGCGAAATTTACCATTCTGATAACCATTTTGTAAGATGGCTCCTCTCCCGGGGTCCTCAAAACT
>JBCCSR010000375.1:0-5711 GCA_039199865.1 Bacteroidota bacterium | reverse complement strand
TATAGATTTCGACTATCTTGAAAAATACCATTGACGGCATTATGCGATAGCCCATCTTCCGTCGAAAAGTGTTGAATGGTGATTTGAGTCGTCCCGTCATCAATGATAGCTTGCCCTGATGCCGTGCCAGACAGCATCAACAGTAGAAGGAGAAGTAGAAGGAGTTGTGCTTGTATTTTTAGCAAAGTAACTTTCAATAGGAGCTCGATTTCTTTAATCAACGTATTACGTTCAAAACTACAAAAAGTTATTGAGGAGACGATTAATTATTAAAAACTCGAACGTGAAAACTAAAGCCGCTTTTGAGGAATGAACCGGATAGAAAATGATCTACACGCTGAGCTTGCTTTGGGGAAATAATGAATTTCTTTCCCTACAATGTCGCCCGCTTGAATTGACAATTTGCCCGTTTGATTGATAAATTTTAATTTACGCTGTCTGCTTTCTAATAATTTTAGCAGTTCATTAGAATATCAGAAGTAACTTAACGTAATGAGCGTACTATTTTCATCGCAGCAGTACCGGAAAAAACTATATCAGATCGCTCTGATCACTACCCCTTTTTTTTGCCTATTGAGCCTCATTCCAATCGTTCTCTTTTTACAGACTTTGCCACCGGCTAAGGCAGAGGTCATCGATGTCACGGCATTGAAAACCATCTTGTTTGTATCGCTTGTAGTCGGTAATTTTGTTTTACAATGGGGGGTAAATATTTGGCTATTGAAGACATTTGAAAATGGAAGTATTGGTTCCAGCATAAACAAAGATTGGTTAAGATACTTGTTCTCACATCTCATTGTTTTTCTCGTCTTCTTCTTTCCCATTCTATTGAGCAGCAATTACCAATTGTTGATGGGAGATTTTAGTTTCTATCCTCTTTTTAGCAACTTTGCTTCCAACAGTTTCATTTTGATTATGATCAATTTGGTGGTTTCGAGAAATGAATATGCGCGATTGAAGTTGGAGAAGGCAGAATTGGAAATCAGCCAATTGATCACCCAACAAGAGCAATTGAAACAACAGATACATCCCCATTTTTTGTTTAATGCATTGGGCACTTTACAAATCCTGATTAAAAGCGATGCCGAAAAAGCCGTTTTGTATGCACAACGATTGGCCACTTTTTTAAGGGTCTCTTTGACCTTGGCGCAAAGCGATATTGTCTCCATAAAAGAGGAAATCGCTTTTTTTGAAAATTACCTTCAACTACAACAAATGCGTTTTGAAAAAGCGATCAACTATACCATCAATATTCCCGATGTGGTGCTAGACAATGGTAGACTTCCGGTTTTTTCGCTCCAGCTTCTAGCAGAAAATGCCATCAAACACAATGCTTTTTCTTCTAATTCACCAATGGAAATAGTACTGATTTATGAACCCAAAAGTTTTTTGTGGATCAGCAATGATAGATTTCCAAAATACAAACACAGGAATGGGGAAAAAAGTGGAATCGGTCTAAAAAATCTATCCAAAAGATTTGGCCATTTCACGGAGGACTTGCCCCAAATTATGGAAACGGAAAAACATTTTAAAGTAAAACTTAAGGTCTTAGGAATATGAAAGTGATCATCATTGAAGATGAGCCCTTGATGTCCAATGCATTGAGGGAAGAATTGGTCGCTGTAGCCCCTGCTATTGAAGTGGTGGCTCAGCTGACAAGCATCAAGGCCTCCATCGAATACTTAAATAACAATCCTTTTCCCGACTTATTTTTTGCCGACATCGAACTGTCTGACGGTGTCAGTTTTGAGATCTTTAAACATTTCAACAATACCGTTCCCATTATTTTCTGTACGGCTTACAACCAATATGCCCTGGAAGCTTTCCAAGTTTATGGCATTGATTATTTGTTGAAACCATTTGATAGCGAGGCCATCAAAGCAGCTTTGGATAAATTCAAATCACTGGCCAATTTTCAGGCTACGATCACTCCCGACCTTCAAACCATCACCCAACTGCTTACAGGAATCCACCAAGAGCAAAAGCATTCCATTTTAGTACATCAAGGCGATAAAATCATTCCGTTTTCCACCGAACAAATTGCGCTAGCTCAATTGGAAAACGGCGTGGTTTACATCATTGATTTTGATGGCAAACGACAAGCGGTCAACCACAATATGGACAAGCTATCTCACCTCTTGGGTAGCCGATTCTATCGGGTCAATCGCCAGTTTATTATCAGTAGAAAAGCCATCAAACATGCCTCTCAATATTTTGCCCGTAAAATATTGATTCAGCCCAAGTTTGATTTTCAAGCACCATTAATTGTCAGCAAAGCCAAAGCAAGTGATTTTTTGCGTTGGTTGGAAAACAGCTAACAATTTGCTTTCCTTTTAAAAAAATAAAACCATCGGTATACCAGATGGCTTCATTTTATGGATGGGAAAGACTGCTTTTATCTACTCCACCTATTCCGCAATGACCATTTCCATATCCGAACTGTATGCACTAAAATAACCCAGCGCACCACCAGACCAATTGGTATTGGGATTTCCGGGAGCAGCAATACCGCCACCAAAGGCTCCTCCCTCTCCAATAATATTAGCCAAAGAATTAAAATAGTCGAAAGAAGCACGGTCGAAATGGATTAACTCGATTCCAATGGTGTCTCCCTCCGCAAAAATATCGGTCAACAAAGGCGCTCTGGTCAGGACTCCATTATTGAAGTCATCGTTCATGACTTGTAAATCGCTGGCCTCATTTTGGAGTATGCCATTGAGATGGTGAATGACTCTATAATAATTGGGAACATCACCAGGATCATTGTAGCGAATCAAAAGCTCATACCCGGCATCGTCAAAGCCAGCCTCCTGAAATTCTGTCAGCAATTCCACTATTTCAATTTTTTCAGGTAGAAAAGAACTGGCTTCGTAAGTTGTACCCGCTATCTCCACTGTCAGCTGATAGTTTACCCCTGCATCCGCGGTCACTTGACGAATGTATTGCCCGGCATCAACGTATGGAATAGCAGTAACATTCCCCAGATCATCGGTCAAAGTAACAATTGCATTTTCGACTACAATTTGTGAGGCGTTCCCAAAATAATCGGTTGTATTCGCGATATTGACCACAAAATCATTGGTCCCTACTTTTAGCACAGCTTGGATCACGATTTGCGAAGGTGCATCCTCCAAGTCAACCTCGATTACTTTTTCGCAACTCTGGATCAGGAGTAAGCCGATGAAAGCAGAGATGATTTTAGTTAATGAATTCATTGATTTAAAATTTAAAATTATAAGTTATGGAGGGAATTATTTTGAATAGTGAAAGCTGGACGGCCTCCGTTTGTTCAGGATTGTCTTCGTTGGTTTGAAAGGTGATGGTGTAAGCATTCTCTCGTGCATACATATTATAAATGGCAAAATTCCAGCTGGACTCCCAGCGTTTTTTCTTCTTGTTTTTCCAGGTCAGTCCCAGATCAAAGCGATGGTAATTAGGTATTCTATTGCCATTTCTTTCGGTGTAAAGGGGGACGTTTACCCCATCCAACTGATACCTTCCCGACGGATAAGTCACCGCATCTCCAGTATAGAAAAGAAAGTTTCCGGAGAGGGTCAATCGTTCGTTCAATTGATACATGGCTACTATGGAAACGTCATGAATACGGTCTTGCCTTGCAGAAAATTTTTCTCCATTATTGATTGCATCTATCCATCGGAAAGTTCTCCCAAAAGTATAGCTCACCCAGCCCGTCAATTTGCCTTTATTTTTTTTGACAAAAAACTCTGCCCCAAAAGCTTCCCCATCGCCAAAAACCAGGTCTCCTTCTACTTGGTCATTAAAAAAAACATTCGCCCCGTTTCGATAGTCAATGACATTGCCCAATTTTTTATAATAGAGTTCGACGGAAGTTTCAAACCCATTGCCCTTAAAGTTTTTAAAATAACCCAAAGAAATTTGATTGGCAACCTGTGGCTGGACATTGTTACTACTCATGATCCAAAGATCGGTAGGAGTGGATGAAGTGGCATTGGTGAGCAGGTGGATGTACTGTAAATTTCTATTGAAACCCAGTTTGAGAGAACTACTTTGGTTCAATAAATAATTGACCGACAGGCGAGGTTCTAAGCCTCCCTGAAATTCTATCGACTCCCCTTTTTCGTAGAAAACGGCAGACCTCAAGCTCCCATCCTCCGCAAACTCATATTCAAACCCTTCCCCAATTCGATTTAAGAAGGAATACCTAAGTCCATAGTTGATGCTTAATCGGTGATTGATTTTTTGTTCATTTTGAATATACAGTGCCCCTTCGATGCCTTGACTGGCAGCAGCATCTTCTGAATTAAATCCGCTGTCTTCTCCTGCCTCCAAATTGCCAGGCGCTATGGAGTGGTGAATTGCATTGAAACCAAATTTCAAAGCATTCTTATCATTGAGGTAATAAGAGAAATCTTGCTTGAGGTTAAAGTCTTCAATAATTGATTTTAGCCTAACATCCGATTCACCGGTGTTGACACTAAACTGATAATCGTAATTACTGTAAATAAAAGTCGTATTAGAAAATAGTTTGTCAGAAAAGAGGTGATTCCAGCGGGCGGTACTGGTCACATTTCCCCAGTTAAATCCAAAATCCCCTTTCACCCCCAATACGTCTCGCCCCAAATATCCAGAGAAAAATACTCGGTCCTTTTCGCCGAGGCGATAATTGGCTTTAAAGTTGGCATCGTAAAAATACAGTTGGGTATTTTTAACACTCTCGTCACTGGACAGCGCTAAAAACAAATCTGCGTAAGTCCTCCGTCCAGAAATAATAAACGACCCTTTGTCTTTTACAATCGGGGCCTCTACCGTCAATCTGGAGGCAATCAGACCAATTCCACCCGAAACTCCTAATTGCTTTTTATTGCCATCTTTCATACGGATATCAATGACCGAAGCGGTTCTTCCACCGTATTCGGCCGACATGCCACCTTTATATACCGAAGTGCTCTTGAGGGCATCCCCATTAAAAATAGAGAAAAACCCTAGAAGGTGAGAAGGATTGTAAACAGGTGCCTCGTCCAACAAGATCAGATTTTGGTCTAAACCACCTCCACGTACGTAAAAGCCCGAATTTCCCTCCCCAGCCGTCTTGATGCCCGGGGTCAATTGAATCACTTTCAAGACATCCACCTCACCACCAAAAGCGGGGATTTCCTTGATCGCCTTCATGTCGAATTTAATGACACTCCCAATATTTTCAGTGATGTTTAGATCTTCTTTTTCGGCAGTAACGACTACCTGTTCTAAGGTATGACTGGCTTCGGATAACTCAATATCCATTTTAATGTTTTCAACGAGGTTGATGTTTTTTTCCACCGTTTCGTATCCTAAAAATTGATAAGACAAACGGTACGTTCCAGCATCAAGCGAAAGGGAGTAAAAACCATAGACATTTGAGCTTGTTCCAACTCCTGATGCGTTCAAAAGAGTGACGGTGGCAAACGGAATGTCTTCCCCATTTGTAGCATCCTTGATTTGTCCACTAATGGTGAATTTTCCACTTTGCCCCAATATAGATACAGGTAGGCAAAGTCCTATAATCAACAACAGCAATGGGCTGGTCTTTTTCTTTTTCATTTTTTAACGTGATTTTTTTGATGTTTAGGATCTAAATTTCATAGGTTTTACTATATTGAACGGTAGTAAATCTACATACTATGCTGCTACGAGCTATTTTAATCTTTCTGCTAATTTTTCTCAGTTCTTTTCTAACGGTTTTTGCTCAAACC
>JBCCSR010000374.1:0-5720 GCA_039199865.1 Bacteroidota bacterium | reverse complement strand
TGGTGCGAAAGACATGGCGGGTACGGTTGTGGATAAAGCAGGCGATGCCGTAGAAGGTGCCAAGGACATGACAGGTAATGCTGTTGATGGTGCGAAAGATATGGCGGGTACCGTTGTGGATAAGGCAGGCGATGCCGTAGAAGGTGCCAAGGACATGACAGGCAATGTGGTTGATGGTGCGAAAGACATGGCGGGTACGGTTGTGGATAAGGCGGGGGATGCAGTTGATGGCGCGAAAGGGATCCTGGGAAGTATTGTTGACGGAGCGAAAGATATCGCTAGTGATGCAGCTGATAGCGCAAAAGATGTGGCTGAAGATCTAAAGAAAAAAGCAGATGATATTGTCGAGGGTGACGATGCTTAAATCATCGTCGATTATTCGATACATTTAGCAAACGTTGCTCAGTAATTTAAAAAGGCTGGGCAACGTTTTTTCGTTTCTATACACCGAGGTTGTGTGACTATAAGTTTATCTTTTTATCTGGAAAGGATAGATTTAGCTTGACCCACCCAATCGTCCCGAAGAATTCGACCGGGAAAAAACTCAATGGCATTGGTAATGGTTTCAATCAATTCTTCGTCGAGCTGACTGATTTGTTCAAAGGTATAAAGGCCAATATCATTCAATTTATCCTCGATGAAAGGACCAATGCCATTGATGGTTTGGAGATCGTCTTTTTCTTCTTCACTGGCCAATTTGATTCGAGAACCTAGCGCGGCCTTAACGGTCTGACGAGCGCGTTCTGCTCGCTTTTGTGAGCTTTCCTCCAACACTTCCTCCTCCTCAATTTCGATAAATTGAATGGGCTCAGTGCTTGTTGAATTGCCCATTGCCGCTTTTAGGTTTTTATTTTCCTCTTCCAACAAGGCCAAGCGTCGAAGTACATCCTGCATTTCTTCTTCTGCCATCCGCACAACCTTAGTACGCCCAGCATCTTTGATGGAATGGATCTCAGATTTTAAATTGGCATTTTCCGTAGAAATTTTTAACAAGAGATTTTTGACTTCATTGAGATCCTCAGATCCGATACTTGAGCCCGTGCTGGAATCAACGGTATTCAACTTGGTTTTTAATGTACCGTTTTCATCTTCTAGTTGATTGATTTTTTCCTCCAGTAAACTCAGGCGAGCGGTGGTCCGTTGGTAATCATTCTTTAAAGTAAGCAGCTCTTCTTGGTCCTGGGCTTCTTCCACACTTTGCTGGAGTGCCGTTTCGATTTGATTGTTTTTTGATTTCAGACCCAGTATTTGATCATTGAGATCTTCTATGGTATTGGCATAGTCTGTTTTAGTTTGATTCAGGGAGTCGATCTGAGTTCGACTATCGGCCAGTTGATGATCAAGAGCAGCTACTTTCTCATTGGCCGCATTCAAACTCAAGCTAAACTCTTGTGCCTCTAATTGAGCTTTTTTCAAATCGGCTTCCTTGAGTTCATACTGTTCTCTTAAGCCAACATGCTCCGCATTTAACAATTTATGAGCGTCTTCTTTCTTTTTCAATTCTTTTTTCAATTTTCGGATTGTGCCTCCGCGAGCCAACCAACAAAGGAGGGCGCCCAAAAGAAAAGAAGTGATCAGGAAAAATAAGACGGTGATACTGTCTTCGGTGCTAAGACTGGTAAACAGTTGAGTGAAAAATTCCTTCATTTTTTCGACATTCATAAGAGTAAGTTTTTACGAGTGCTTAGTCAATTTGGAAATTGACTCTACGATTTTTTTGTCGATTAATTTCCGTATCGTTGGGAGCCATAGGTTCACTTTCTCCTTTGGTTTCTAACTTGATGGCATTGGTGATGCCGAGTTCCTCAAAGTAGTCTTTTGCAGATTGAGCTCTTCGTAGTCCCAAGCCTTGGTTGTACGCTTCACTCCCTTGATCATCGGTATGTCCAATAATCGTCAGTTGTTCGTCAGGATGATCTGCCAAGTAAATTCTCACCGAATCAGCATAATTCACCATTGCTTTACCAGGATTAAAAGCATCATCGTCATAAGCGAAATTGGCATCTGAAAAGGTCATATTGTGAAAGGTGAACAATACTTTTACATACTCGTCTGGAATCATGGTCCCATCGAAGAGGGTAAACTTTATGGGGCGCGGCAATGAATCATTGTCCACAACATTGAAATTGAGAGAAATGCTATCTTGTACGGTTCGTTCCAGTAAAAGATTTCGGATATAATTGGCTCGTGCTTGCCCTAAATTTTCGTGAAAGCCAGCGCTTAAATTCGACTCCGTGCGTCGGAACAAGCCTTCGATCGTCAATCGCCAACTGGGGTGGTCCTTAAGCAATTGGGCTAAAGTATCCAAGAAAGCAGTGTTGCTGGCGTTGAGCTCTGCTTCTACTTTTTTGTGAGCAAAGAAGAATTCATCATAGCCATCTAGAAGAACACTATCTTGATAAACCAATTGTAGACTTTTGGCCCTCTCCGTTTTGGGCTTCAAATCATCACAATTGTGTTTGATCCAACAGACATAGTGGAATCTAGCATAAGAAATCCATACTACCGTGAGGAGAAGAATAAGGAAAAGGAACAGTGATCTCATAGTAAAGGTTCCATAGTTTAAAGCTACAATGTACCAATTAAAGCGAATTTAAACAAAGAACGACCTCATTAAATACTTTACAGAATTTTGTAATTTTCGGCGATGGATTGGAATACGGCATTAAATGGCTTCAAATCGTATCTGATGTTGGAACGCTCCCTTTCCAACAACTCCGTTGAGGCATACTGGCGAGATGTGGAAAAATTGATCAAATTTCTCGACCTTCAAGGGATGGACTTGTCGCCCACGGCAGTTCGACTAAAAGAGCTGGAAGATTTCATTTTTTGGCTCAACGATTTAGGTTTAGGAGCGAATTCGCAAGCAAGGATTATATCTGGTCTACGTGCCTTCTACAAGTACCTACTCGTTGAGGATTTGATGGATGATGATCCTACTGAAATGATCGAAGGGCCACGGCTCAAAAGAAAAATTCCGGAAGTATTGCATTATGATGAAATTCAAAAGATGCTTTCTTCGATCGACTTGAGCGAGGCACATGGCGTACGGAATCGGGCTATGCTAGAAACCCTCTATGCTTGTGGCCTGAGGGTCAGCGAATTGGTCAATTTACGTTTGTCCAACCTTTTTCTGGATGTTGGTTTTTTAAAGGTCATTGGAAAGAATGATAAAGAGCGACTGGTACCGATCGGGGAGGAGGCGATCAAACATATTCGCTTGTACCTCACAGGAGTTCGAAAGCTACAGAACAACATTGATCCCGAGCACGAAAACTATCTGTTCCTCAATCGAAGAGGAAAACACCTGAGTCGGGTGATGGTCTTTATGATCGTTAAAGATGCAGCCCGAGATGTAGGGATTCGTAAGAGAGTCAGTCCCCACACTTTCCGCCATTCCTTTGCGACCCACTTAATTGAAGGTGGTGCCGATTTGAAAGCGGTTCAAGATATGTTGGGCCATGAATCCATCACTACCACAGAAATTTATACGCACCTCGATACCGATTTTCTCAAAGAAACCATCCTTAGTTTTCATCCCCGAAACGCCAGGAGAAATACTGGAGACCAATCATGAGCCCCATTTTTTAGCCATTGATCCACAAGCAAGAGGCATCCATCATTTCAGGTTGATGTCAAAAAGGCAGTTGTTTTCGAAAGAAAGTGTCATTTTGGCATTCAATTTTTGTCCCTTTTGGCAAAAAAGTCGTAAAAACTGGAATGGAATGCCAATTGATAAAAGGGAAGTGTACCCATGAGGGACACATTTTAAAAATTAATTCATCAAGAACTAAAAAAATAACCATCATGAAATTATTGAAAGTAAAGCCCAATTCTCGATCTTCTTTTTTCTCTCACAACTTAGATCACTTTTTTAATGATCTGATGAACCACAGTTTTTCTGACATCTTCGATGAGCAGTTTGTCAATAAAAGACCTGCAGCCAACGTCATTGCCAGTGGAGATGGTTTCCAGTTGGAACTCGCCATTCCTGGCTTGACTAAAGCAGATATTGACCTAAAAATTGAAAAAGAGGTTTTGACCATTTCTGCCATTAAAAAAGCCGATCAACCGGCCGAGGAGACCAAAGGTAAAGTGAAGTACAGCCGAAGAGAATTTGATTATACTTCATTCAAGCGGACTTTCCATCTAAATGAAACCATTGATATAGCCAAAATCAGTGCCGTTTACGAAAATGGAGTATTGTTGATCCAGTTACCAAAAAAAGAAGAAGCCGTTGAAAAAAGTCGGGCGATTGAAATCGCCTAGGTAGAAAATAAGATTGATTATAACCTGAGTTAATAGTTATTGAAAAGAGGTCGGGAACAAGCGTTCCCGGCCTTTTCTTTTCACTTGAGAGAGAGTTGAGAGGAGTGCTTTCACAGTTTTATAATCTTATCTACAAACTATATAGGATGAGATCGAAAAAGGTAACTGGAAAGACCATCTTTTTTGTAAAATTTAGGGTAGGATCCTACTTCCAAGCAGTAGCGTTCATGCCGACCATCCATAACAAGGCATTTCACCATCATGGTGAACGCATGTTTTTACCTAACTTGGAAATGAATAAATTATCACTTACTTGATAAGCAATACTGTCCCGGGCTTGAGTTGTTTGAGGTCTTTAATATCATTAAGCTCCATGATATGCTCCAGGTCGATTCCGGGATAAAGACCAATGACATCCAATAAAGTCTCGTTTCTTTTTAGGGCGTGGAAAATATGTTTTTTATGCTTGCTGGCTCGGTTGTGATCGAATTTGGGAATGAAAGTTCTTTTTGCGGTTGTAGAGAACCGTCGTTTTGCTTTAAACTTGTTTTTGAGGGAAGGCAGCCGGATTGGATTGGACAGTGGATCCATACCCAGCGTTGGCAATTGTTGAATTAGATAATAGCGATGGGCATCGTTGGATTTGGGAACATAGATCGCCAATTGTTGTCCACTTGCTACGTAATCGCTCGTCAATTGATTCCAATGCTTTAGATCCTTGGTTGTACAACCATAATATTGAGCAACACTTTCTAAGTTGTCATGTGTTTGAACAGTATGCATGGTTTTGATCTGTTGCTTTTCCCACTCCTTGTCGATGGGAGCGGGGATAGGACTAGAGGCAATGGTCTTGATCTCTGAATCGGGACGTCCCAGGTAATCCAGCATACTGTACATATTATTTTGGGGCAAAACTAGGTTGCTGCCCCTTCGATTGGCAGGGATGTATTTTCTTTTATACGAAGGATTTAATTTTTGGATGGTTTCGATGGAAGCACCCGTAATATTGGCAATTTCGAAGAAACTGATCCGGTCGTATACTTTTATTTTTTGCGTTAGCTGCAATTCCAGAGCAGGATAAACAGGATGGAGGTCATGCAAGTGATAATAGTTGACCACATAAGTAGCAGCAATGAAAGCGGGAACATAGTTGCGTGTTTCTCGGGGCAGATAGCGCTGAATTCGCCAGAAGTTTTTGCTTCTTCCTCTCTTGATGGCCCGATTGACTCTGCCGGGACCTCCGTTGTAGGCCGCCAATGCCAACTCCCAATTTCCATAGCGTTTGTACTGTTTGTGTAGATATTTGATCGCCGCTTTGGTCGATTTGTGAGGATCGCGTCTTTCATCAACCGCGCTGTTAATCCGCAGCCCGTTTTCACGGCCAGTAGGTTTCATAAATTGCCATAGGCCAACCGCTCCCGAACGAGAACGAGCCATTGGATTTAATGCTG
>JBCCSR010000373.1:0-5731 GCA_039199865.1 Bacteroidota bacterium | reverse complement strand
AATATTGGTTGGACTTTCCGTCTCACAAATTAATTACCCAAACATTTTATATTCTCATGAAAACTCCCTCTGATGACCTTTTCCGTTTGATTCAATCTATGACTGCATCTGAGAAGCGGTATCTAAAATTACACTATTGCTCTTCCAAATCGTGCTTGACTGAATTGTTCAATTATCTCAATGGCCTAGACGAATACAATGAGCAACAAGTGAAAAAGTACTTTGCCAATAGCAATCGAAAGTTATCCAAAAACCTAAAGGTTTATAAGGTACAATTGGTAGAATTGATTCTCAAAGGTTTGACCTCTTTTCACGCCAAGAAGAAGTTGAGTAGTCAGGTTCGACAAGGCTTAGAAGAGGTAGAAATACTGATGGGTAAATCTTTATTTGACCTCGCGAACAGTCGGCTGAAAAAATTGTATAAACTTTGTGAAAGCCATCAGCTTCATCAGTTGGCCCTATCCGTTTTGGAGCAAAGAATGTACATTGATCAATTGCAAAATGGAGAGGATCAGCTGTTGATTTTTAATGCCATCGGACATCATCTGGCTTGTATTCGTTGGAAATTAAAATTGCAACAAGTAGAACTCGACCTTCAGGGGCAATTGCTAAGCAGTACTCATCAAGGCAAGAACAAAGAGCACCTGTCAAAGCTCAATTATTATTGTGAGGTCATGGAGCAAAAAGATCCTGCTGCCGATCGTGGTGGTTTGATTTCTTTTTTGCAAGAAAAAATTAAAACGGATCTGACTTATTGTTTGCATGGAGATGTGGAAGAACATTTCCAAATGAAAAAAGAATTGGTGGATCACTTTGATGGTTTTCCTAGATTGAATCATCCCGATTTTTACCGTTGGCAAGTAATGACAGAGCTACTACAAATCTGCGAACAACAAGGTCGTTTTGCCTATATGCTTGATGTAATCTCACAAATGAAAGCACTACAAGCCAAGTCCATCTATCCTTTTGACCTTTCGACGGCCTATTTAGCAGAGATCAAGTACTGGTACCAAAGCAGACAATACCGAGCATTGGACCGATTATTTGAGGCGGGGATATTGGAACAATTGGATGCCAATGGGCAACGTAAACCAATGATTATTAAACAATGCTTGCTCTTTTATGTTCTTCATTTTATGGTACATAGGCAAGATCAAAAAGCGCAACAGCTACTGATCAAAATCTATGGAGAATATAAGGATAAGGAAAAGCGAATGGAGCCAATTGTCAACATCATCGAGTTGATCCATCACTATGAATCGAAAGACAATACGGTTTTACATTACTTTTTAAAGGCATTTCAGCGGAGAGCTCGACGTAGCAATCGCTTGGGTCCCTTCTTCTTATTCTTTATCAAGTTCATTAAGCAATTGAGCAAGACGGATCAAGGGCATCAGGCTACTCTGGCGATTGCTTTTCAAAAGCAAATGGTCAATTTCTGTGAGGATCCTTTGTACCAATCCTGGAATTACTTTTATGTCAGTGATTGGATCGCCGCTCTGATTAGTGGCAACACGTTTTCGGAGTATCGGCTCAAACTTTTCAAACAGCAGCAGGAAGAGAGTAGGAAAACAGGGGTTCAGGCCTAATCTTATCCCAACTTTTTTGGGAGATATTTTAATGTTTGTGCGTAATTTGTTGAATTGTCTAAAGGTTAAAACATTAATTTATCTGCGCTTTTTTATATCATAAGTTTTAATAATGTTAGCTTATTCGTTAACTTTGCTTAGCAGACAAAAGCGATGATCCATTTTCACTGTGGATCCCAAACCCCTAAGAGAATATTTTTAACTTCATCAACTTACAAAAGAGAATTTTATGATTAAGGCCGTTATCGTAGAAGATGAGATCAATGGGTTGAACAACCTAAAAAATATGTTGGGGCAATACTGCAGAAATGTTTCCGTAGTTGCTGCTGCTGAAAACCTCAGTCAGGGACTCAGAATGCTGACAGATTCCAATCTTAAACCAGATGTAGCTTTTCTTGATATCAACCTTCCTGATGGGCTTGTCTTTCAATTGCTCAATCAAATTCAGGGACAAATTAATTTTGATATCATCTTCGTTACTGCTCACGAGCAGTACGCCATTCAGGCTTGTCAGTACAGTGCCATTGGTTACATTACCAAACCCATCGACCCCGATGATTTGCAAGATGCAGTAAAACGGATAACTCCGGGAAAAAGCAATGCCATTAATCAACGCTTGGATTATTTTGTTCAGAGTTACAACAATCCCAATGCCTTCGAAAAGATGAGTATTTCGGCATTGGATGGCATTTATTTCATCAATATTCGAGACATCATTCGCTGCGAAGCGGAAGACAATTACACCCATATCCACCTCAAAAACGGAGACAAAATCACAGCCTCCAAAACCATTAAGACCTACGAAGATCTCTTGGCGGGAGTAAACTTTTATCGAGTGCACAAGAGCCACTTGATCAACCTGAATTACATGAGAAAGTTCGTTAAAGGCGATGGGGGGTACTTGGTCATGGATGACAATAAAAAGATTGAAGTTTCTCGTAGAAGAAGGCCAGCATTTATGGAAAGAATGCGGCAGTTACAAGAGGGCATCTAAGTACTCAATTCCACTCTTATAAGTAGACCTGCCATCAAACCCATTTCGTTTTGGAGGTACAAAGGCAGCACGAAGCATCGCTCTAATCCGACCAGCTATTGAATTTTTAACGCATATGATTAAAGGCTTATGTGCAATTGTTTGATAGTGAGTTCATACAATATATCTATATTTTTATTTGTGAAATTACCCCGAATCCCTTAAGGAATCTTTATCACTAAAAAGAGCCATAGATTTTTTTTAAAGGGAAAAAAATTGTACTTTTACTTTTAGATTACACAAACATATTTTTAATGTCCCAAAATTTAAACAAGCAAAACACTATGGGAAGCAAGGCTAAAAAAAATCTTGCAGATCTCAAGAGAGATTTGCAGGTGATTCGAAAAGAAGAATTAACGATTCTTACTGGAGGTAAAAATAAAAGTCGTACAAGATGGAATGGTTGCGGAGGAATTGTTCCTCAATGATTTTTTCCTAAGTACTTATCTCCACATTAAAAACGGGCTGCATTTCGCTAATGTAGCCCGTTTTTATCATCCGTAAAATCCACATGATTGATTGATGGGCCAAATTAAAACAGATATAACGGCAGTCAAGAGACTTGAGCTCAAGTTGGCCAAGCAATCGCATCCCAAGCAGCGCATCGTTATACTCGATCAATTGGCAGGCCATTATGTCTTTACCAATTATCGGGAGGCTCAAAAATTACTTACCGAGGAAAAGGAAATTCTTGAACACCACTCAGATCCAGATTATCAACTGAACTATCACATCAATAAGGCCTTTATTGAAAATCAGCTGTACAACTTTTACCTGTCTGAAATCCACGCCAAATTGGCCATCGAAATCCTGGAAGAACGTGGAGATGTCAAGCAACAAGCGGAAGCCTACATTGATTATGCAGGGACTTGTATCAATCTGGATGAGAAAGAGTTGGCCAATACCTATTTAGATAAAGCGGCTAAATTATTGGATGCTTTTCCCGATGCTCGACTACAGGCCCGCATCACTTGTCGAGAGGGTTTTCTCAACCTCCATTATAAGAACTATGCAAAAGCCATCGAACTGTTGCTTGAAGCAGACAAGAGCATCAACGGTTTACCCGGAGCACTCACTTTGAAAGATTACTATTTCAAAACGTTAATCTACAGTGGTCTCGGTAAAATTTACGAGCGAAATGATGACATTGAAAAAAGTGTCCGTGCTTACCTCAAGGTCGTCGATTGGTGCGAGTCACTAGGGATGCGTACTCGTTTGTCCTGGCATTATTTGAACGTAGGAAATGGCTTTATGGCATTAGAGGATGATCGGAGTGCGAAGCAGTATTTTCGAAAGGCCATTAAAATTGACGATGATGTCAGCCAAAATGCACGGGCGGCGGCTTTGGCCAACTTGGGCTTTTGTTCTTTTAAAAACGAGAAATACGATGAAGCAATGGTCTTGTACAATCGAGCGGAAAAGCTTTATCGGGAAAAATCAGCTAGGGATTACAGCAATCTATCGGTAATCGAAAGCCGAAAGGCACAGCTTTGTGCCAGAACGGGAAAAAAGAAAAAGGCGCAAAAACATTTTGTCAATGCCTTAGAATATGGGCAGCGAAATGATGACTTTAAGCAATTGGCTAGTGTTTGCAAAGAAATTGCCACCTACTATGCCGATATGGATGACTATAAAAATGCTTACGAGTATCAAGTCCTTCACGATGAAATGACAGAACGATACATGGAGGAAGTCAATCATCGAATGATGATGGAGTTAGAAGTCAAGTATGAGGCAGAAAAGAAAAAGCAGGAGGCAGAGCTATTGCGCCTACATGCCACTGGTCTGCAGCTCAAAGCCCTGCGGGCACAGATGAATCCTCACTTCTTATTCAATGCCCTCAACTCTATTCAGAATTACATCACTTCCGATCAAACGGGCGATGCCGCAAAGTATTTGGCGAAATTTGCTCTATTGATGCGGCAGAGCTTGGAGTATTCCGATATGGAGATCATTTCTTTGGAGAAAGAAATTGAATTCTTAGAAAACTATCTATTCATTAATCAAAAGCTTCGCTTCTACAATCAATTGGAATACCGAATTACGGTAGATGATGAATTGGAGGAAGACATTATGGGAGTTCCAACGATGATTGTTCAGCCTTACGTGGAAAATGCGATTGAACATGGAGTCCGATCGGTAAAAGATGGCTTGGTCAAGCTAGAGTTTTATTTGCACGATGAAAATACCTTACTCTGTGTGGTGGAGGACAATGGAATTGGTCGTGCCAAAGCGGCCAAACGTAAGATGAGAGACCCTCAACTTAGAAAACATGAATCAAAAGGAACAGCCATTACCGAGGAGCGACTGAAGATTCTCAATAAATCAAAACACAAAGGGGTAATGGTGAAGACGATTGATTTGGAAGATGAATACAGTGGAAGACCGAATGGGACAAGAGTGGAAATTTTGATTCCAATAGAAATCATTCAGAAGTTACAACCTATGGATAATTAGTCTGAAAAGGAATGCTCAAAAAAGCAGAATAACCGCTTTCTCGCTAGAATCCACCACTAAAGGGGAATAATTCTCCACTACGTAAAGAGGAATTTTATATTTAAAAAAAATGACATATCTTGAGAATAGTTTTCTCATAGTATGTTTGTTTAATCTTCCTGCATCTCGATCCCTCCTGAGGTGCAGGAATTTTTTATTGGGCACTTTAGGCGGTTTGAAAAGCCAAGTTACTCTCTCTTCCTTCTCCTTATTGCCAACCGAAATCTAAAGAAAACCTACCATTTTAGGAAAAAAGCACTCCATTCCATAAAAATACCTTTTTTGAGGAGCACATTCGCTTTACTTTAGTACCAGTTTTCTCATAGTATGTTTAATTTTCCTACACCTTGATCCCTTCTGGGGTGTAGGAATTTTTTTTTGCCCTAGTTAACAGTTGAGTTTTTTTTTGCATACAAGATGCGCTTTCTCCAATCCAAATTCTTTGCCAATTTTTTAGCGACAGCTGCACCAAAGCCACAAATACTCCTCATAAATTATTAGCCAAACTACCAAATCCTAAAAAATATATACCACTAATTGCTTATATATTCCCTTTCAATAAAAACAGGTTTAATATTAAAGAAAACACTACTATCTTGCAGATGTGTAGTTT
>JBCCSR010000372.1:0-5736 GCA_039199865.1 Bacteroidota bacterium | reverse complement strand
GGTTACTTACACATTGGTCATACGAAAGCCATCTGTATCAATTTTGGGATGACGGAACGATTTAATGGAGTGACCAATCTGCGTTTTGACGATACCAATCCAGAAAAAGAAAGCACCGAATACGTCGAGGCCATCAAACGCGATATTCAATGGCTAGGCTTCAATTGGGACGATCGAGAATATTATGCCTCTGATTATTTTGGCCAGTTGTATGAATTCGCCCGTCAATTGATCAAATCTGGTTTCGCTTACGTAGATGATTCGACTAGTGATGAAATTGCTGCAATGAAAGGGACGCCGACTCAAGCAGGAAAAGATAGTCCTTATCGAGAGCGAAGTGTAGAAGAGAACTTGGATTTATTCGAAAAGATGAAAAACGGAGCTTTTGAAGATGGGGCCAGGGTGCTTCGTGCAAAAGTCGATATGAGTCATCCGAACCTACTGATGCGAGATCCATTGATGTATCGCATTAAAAAAGTACACCATCATCGTACCGGTGACGCTTGGAATATCTATCCCATGTACGATTTTGCGCACGGACAATCAGATTCTATCGAAAATATTACGCATTCTTTGTGTTCTTTGGAGTTTGAAAATCATCGTCCGCTCTACAATTGGTTCATCGAAAAATTAGGCATCTTTCCTTCTCGTCAGATTGAGTTTTCGAGGATGAATGTTACCTATATGATTACCAGTAAACGCAAATTGCTCAAGTTGGTGGAGGAGGGCATCGTCACGGGTTGGGATGATCCGAGAATGCCTACCATTTCCGGTTTGCGTAGAAAAGGTTATTCTCCTACCTCTATTCGTACCTTTTGCGAAAAAGCGGGAGTCACCAAACGCGAGCAAATGATCGATATTGGTTTGCTGGAAGAATGCTTGCGTCAGGATCTCAACAAAACCACCGATCGAATCATGGCGGTGCTCGATCCATTGAAAGTCATCATTACCAATTATCCAGAGGATAAGGTAGAAGACATGCCTATTGTCAACAATCCAGAAGAGGAAACGCCCACCTATCGCACCATTCCTTTCGCTCGCGAACTCTACATTGAGCAAGGTGATTTCAAGGAGGAAGCTCCCAACCGAAAATACCGTCGTTTGGCGCCTGGAAAGATTGTTCGGCTCAAAAGTGGATACATCATTCAGTGCGATGATTATGTCAAAGATGAAGAGACGGGAAAAATTTTAGAGCTTCATTGTACTTATTTTGAAAACAGTCGTTCGGGGAGTGATACCAGCGGATTAAAACCCAAAGGAACGTTGGGCTGGGTATCGGCCAAGCACGCCATCAAAGCGGAAGCGAGAATCTATGATCGCTTGTTTATCGACCCCACGCCAACCCAACACGAGGATCGAGACTTCCAAGACTTCATTAATCCCGATTCCCTCAAAGTGTTGCCGGAAATACTGGTCGAACCCAGCGTCAAGGATAGAGCGGTGGGAGATCGATTGCAATTCATGCGCATCGGCTATTTTTGTATCGACCCAGATTCTACGGATGAAAAAATGGTTTTCAACCGTTCGGTCAGCTTGAAAGATACCTGGGCCAAACAACAAAAAAAATAAATTAGGCAACCAGTTTTTGAAAATAATGTAAGTTTCAGTGGTCAGAATCTGATCTTTAGGAGAAAAAACGTAAATTCACCCAACGCTACCCGCGTGGATTTAATGAGCGAAATCTCAGTCGCTCTAATCAATTTATAAAACCAATCAAACGAAAAGGTGCAGGCCTGTACCCTTAGGATAGTGTTTACAAACCTAAGCCTAGACTTTTAAATGGACTTGCCGCGGTCCTTCTTTATTCGTGCGCTTAACCAAAATAAAATCGATTCAGCATGACCTCTTTTGCTACCCTTGATTGGATTGTCCTTTCTCTTTATTTCATTGCCTTACTCGGAATTGCCGTTTGGGTCATTCGTCAGAAAAACGAAAATACCGAAGATTACTTTCTCGCTGGAAAAAATGTGGGCTGGTTTGTGATTGGCGCTTCCATTTTTGCTTCCAATATTGGTTCAGAACACGTTGTTGGCTTGGCCGGAACGGGTGCTGAATCAGGGATGCCGATGGCACATTACGAGCTTCACGCCTGGATTGTGTTATTGTTGGGTTGGTTGTTTCTACCTTTTTATATGCGAAGCGGTGTTTTTACCATGCCTGAATTTTTGGAAAAGCGATTTGATGCTCGGTCGCGGTGGTTTCTTTCCATCTTTTCGATCATTGGTTATGTCTTAACAAAAGTTTCCGTCACCATTTATGCGGGAGGGATTGTCGTGTCTCAACTGCTAGACATCCCATTTTTATATGGTGCTCTGGGAACGGTGTTGATTACTGGCCTCTACACTGTTTTGGGAGGCATGCGTGCCGTAGTCTACACGGAGGCCTTACAAACGGTTGTACTGATCTTAGGCTCTTTGCTCATTATGATTTTAGGTTTTAATGCCATTGGCGGCTTGGGAGAGCTAAGAGCAGCAGTGGGAAGCGAGCATTTTAATATGTGGCGACCGGCAAGTGATCCGGATTACCCGTGGACGGGGATGGTTTTTGGTGGAGCTATCGTAGGAATTTGGTACTGGTGTACAGATCAGTATATTGTACAAAGAACCTTGGCGGCCCACAATATTGAAATTGGTCGAAGAGGCGCCATCTTTGGCGCTTATCTAAAAATACTACCCATTTTTATCTTTCTCATTCCAGGAATGATTGCCTATGCCTTAAAGCAAAAGGGCATGCTAACCTACGAGAAGAGTGATCAAGTTTTTCCAGCATTGGTTCAGTATTTATTACCAGTGGGTCTGAAAGGATTGGTTGCTGGTGGATTGATGGCTGCGCTGATGAGCTCATTGGCATCTGTCTTTAATTCGTCCTCTACCTTATTTACCGTGGATATTTTCAAAAAAATGTATCCCAATACCTCGGAAAAAAGACTCGTAAACATTGGTCGCATCGCTACGGTGATTGTCGTCATTTTAGGGATGCTCTGGATTCCCATCATGCAAAAGATTGGAGGAGGTACGTTGTATCAGTATTTACAAAGTGTTCAATCCTACATCGCCCCACCGATCACTACTGTTTTCCTTTTGGGAATCCTCTGGAAGAGGATCAATGCTCAAGGCGCTATTGCCACCTTACTTTTTGGATTGGCCATTGGCACCCTCAGGATTATTGCTGAGTTGAGCGTAGTTGAGGGAGGCAGTGGCTTTACGCATACATTTGCGACCATCAATTTTGCCCATATGGCCATTTTTATGTTCATCGCCTGTGTCATTGTTTGTATTGTAGTTTCGCTCCTGACTCCTGCGCCCTCGGCTGCTCAGTTGGAAGGCTTAACTTTTGGTACTTTGACGGCCGAACAAAAGGCTTCAGCAAAAGACAGCTACTCCAAGTGGGACATTATTGCTTCCGTTGTACTCGTACTGGTGATTATTGGAATATTGGCTTATTTCACGGGCTAGTTGTAAAATTAGTGCTTGCTGATTGGAAGATTAGCCGGCTTTACTCATTGGAAACTGCTGGTAAATATTTAGTACCAAATTTGACGAGCTTCTAGAAAAAATTAGTGCCAGTTTTCTATCTTTACCATTGCAAATGCAAAAAGGACGAACCATATTAGAAAAAGAGCGATTCGCACTCACCATCGATCGATTGAGTCATCAATTGATCGAGGAGTACGACGATTTTTCCAACACTTGTTTGATCGGTGTTCAGCCTCGCGGCGTTTTACTGGCCGATCGCATTCATCAACGCTTGTGTTCCATTCTTCAAGTGGCCAACATCGAATATGGCAAGTTAGACATTACCTTTTATCGGGATGATTTTCGTACCCGAGAAAAGCCGCTCGAAGCCAGTACGACCCAACTTGATTTTCTAATTGAAAACAAAAAGGTCATTTTGATTGACGATGTTTTATACACTGGTCGGACCATCCATGCTGCCATGACGGCGCTTCAAGATTTTGGCCGCCCGCAGCAAGTGGAATTACTGGCTTTGATCGATCGACGCTTCAATCGACACTTGCCAATTCAATGCGACTACATTGGTTTGACCATCGATGCAGTCGATGAGGCCTATGTCAAAGTAGAGTGGGAGGCCGTCAATGGGATGGATAAGGTTTTGTTGTTTGCGACTAAAGAAGGATAAAACGGGCAAAAGCATTATAAGAAACGCAGAATGGGGAATTCTCAACTTAGTACCAACCATGTTTTAGGGATAAAATACCTTACAGAGTTGGATATTCAACTTGTCTTCGAGACCGCCGAAAAGTTCAAAGAGGTCATCAACCGACCCATTAAAAAGGTCCCTTCTCTACGAGATGTGACCGTGGCCAATCTCTTTTTCGAAAATTCCACGCGGACGCGACTTTCCTTTGAATTAGCAGAAAAGCGGCTGTCTGCCGATGTGGTTAACTTTTCGGCTTCCTCTTCCTCTGTAAAGAAAGGGGAAACGCTTCTCGATACGGTCAATAATATCCTATCTATGAAAGTCGACATGGTGGTGATGCGCCATCCTGCCCCCGGTGCTCCTACCTTTTTATCTCGCCACATCGACGCCAATATTATCAATGCCGGAGATGGCACTCACGAACATCCTACCCAAGCGCTATTAGATGCCTTTTCGATGAGAGAAAGATTAGGAGATTTAGCCAATAAAAAAATTGTCATCTTCGGAGATATCCTACATTCTAGAGTTGCACTGAGCAATATTTTTTGCTTACAAAAGTTGGGCGCTCAAGTAAAGGTCTGTGGCCCGCCAACCCTAATTCCCAAGCACATTTCCAAATTGGGGGTGAAGGTGGAATACAACGTGAGAAAGGCTTTAGAGTGGTGTGATGTCGCCAATGTACTGCGCATTCAGTTGGAGCGTCAGGATATCAAATATTTTCCTTCAATTCGGGAATATGCACAATATTTTGGTATCAGAAAGGAGTTAATAGATCATTTAGGGCATAAAATTACCATCATGCATCCTGGTCCAATCAATCGTGGCGTAGAGATTACGAGCGAGATAGCTGATTCTGAGCAGTCAATTATTCTCCAGCAAGTGGAAAATGGAGTTGCCGTTCGGATGGCTATTTTATATCTACTGGCAGCTAAAAGGTAAAATGAGGCGTTTTTTACCGTATAAGTAGCCTTCCATCCTGCATATTGAACTCAAATTATCCGATCACATTTGATTGTATTTAAAATATAATTGTTTTACGTTATCAAGTATAAAAGAATTATATTGTGTTAAAATTCACCAAAAATGAGGCTAATTTCGTATATCTTTTCTGTTCTTTTCCTGATTGCTCTATTCCATAATCACTTATCAGCGCAAAATTGTGGTACGGTGATCACCGAAAACAAAAAAATTGGGGGTACCCAGATCCTCAAAACCCGTCAGCAAATGATGGTCGTAAGGGGAACTTACAGCTACAGTCTCGACTTTACCAGTACGGAAAAAGGCGTTTTAGCTAATGTTTATTCCAAAAGTGGTGTAGAATTTAACCAGGATGATGAGATCATCTTCATGGATAAAAATAAAACCCGAAAAAGTTATCGTTTTATCGAAATGGGAGAGTTGAAGCGGAGTGGAGGAACACCAGTTCACCAAAACGTTCTTCAGCTAGACTTGGCCGCTATCAATTGGTTTGCCAGCTCTATGATGAATACGATTTACATCAAAAATAACATCAGCAATAAGATGTTTAAGTTTACCGTCAACCCCAATCGACAACTCGAATTCAAGCGTTTGGCC
>JBCCSR010000371.1:0-5737 GCA_039199865.1 Bacteroidota bacterium | reverse complement strand
GTGTTCCGGTATTGAATGCCAATAAACAATTACTCGGAGTCATTCAAGTCATCAATAAAGTCGATGGGGAGTTTAGTATTCAAGATTTGTGGATCCTCAAAGGCTTTGCTTCCCAAACGAGTATTGCCATAGAAAATGCCAAATTATTTGATGAGATCAATGGAATGAAAAATTATTTGAACGATCTAATTCAAAACCTCAACAGCGGCATTATTACGGTAGATAAAGATGGAATTATAAAAACGGTGAATCGTAGTTTCTGCGAGATGTTAGACATTGAACCCGATGAGTTTTTGGGCAAACATTATAAAAAAACGGGGAAGAAGTACACTTCTATTTTTCAATCCAACGAACGAGTATTCCGCACGGGAGAAAAGTACGAAGAGTTTGATATCGTTACGCCCATTGATGATAAAAAACGCTTGATTATTAACGTCAATTCTCTTCCAATGCAGGATCCCAGCGGAGGAAATATTGGTGCGGTCAGTGTGCTGGAAGATGTGACCAAGGAAAAGCGAATTCGAGACAATCTAAGCCGCTACCTTCCCAATCATCTCATCAAGGAGATCATGAACAAAGATGGACTTTCCTTACTGACGGGGCGTTCACAAAATTGTAGCATTCTCTTTTCGGACATCCGTAGTTTTACCAGCCTGACCGAACAATTGGGGGCCAGCGAAATTGTTACCATGCTCAATGAGTATTTTAATGTGATGGTAGATGCCGTGTTTTACTATAATGGGATTTTAGACAAATACATTGGGGATTCGATCATGGCAGTCTTCGGGATTCCCTACGTGGATGAAGACGATCCCATCAATGCCATTTGTGCGGCCTTGGATATGTTTACGCGACTCAAAAAGCTCAACCAAAAGAGAGTATCCGAACAGCGGACACCACTAAAAATTGGTGTGGGCATCAGTACGGGACTAGTCGTTTCTGGAAATATTGGTTCGGAAAAGAGATTTGAATATACCGTGATTGGTGATCCCGTCAATTTGGCGGCTCGCCTTGAAGGGGCCACTAAGAAGTACGGTGTCGATATTCTCATTTGTGAAAATACCTACAAACAAATCCAAGAGGAGTTTTACTGCCGTGAAATAGATACCATTATGGTCAAGGGCAAGCAGGAGGCGACTAAAATTTATTCGGTCATTGGCAGTAAAAATCAATCTTTGAATAACACCGAAAGTGAATTTTTGGATATTTACTGCCGTGCTCTGACTCACTATCGGGCACAGCAATTCGAATTGGCGATGGCCGCATTTCAATTGGCTCACGATTTGGATCGGGAAGACAAACCCACACAGCTATTTTTACAACGCTGTCAACATTTTCAAATCGAGCCTCCCGTGGAAGGATGGGATGGTGTTTGGCACTTGCTGGAAAAGTAGCGGCAAAAGGAATTCAACGTTTTTTCTACAAATTTCATTGCATATTATTTTGAGGATTTGAAAGGCAATCGAAAAAGGATAAGCTAAAAATAATCGCTTGTCGCTTTAACGACTGCCTTTTTTTTGCTTTCACAACCATTTCCTGCTTAACTTTGTTGAAAATGTTGCGACAAACAAATGACTTTTGCAATGACGATTTGGGACACTTTTTTCAATGCTTATTCGGGTTATGCTGGCTACTTGTGGCGGGAAATCACCTTTCAGGTCAGTCCCTGGTATCACAATTACTTCTTTTGGTTATTGCTGGTCTCTGGATTTTTCTTTCTATTAGAAGGGATGGCTCCCTGGAGAACGGGACAAGCCCGTTTTAGAAAAGATTTCTGGTTGGATTTCTTTTACATGTTCTTCAATTTCTTCCTTTTCTCACTGCTCATTTTTCATGCTGCTTCTAACGTAATTGTCGATTTATTTCAACAATTTTTGGCTTGGTTTGGCATTACAAATTTGCTGGCCTTGGAAGTACAGAGTTGGCCATTATGGGGCCATTTATTGCTGGGTTTTGTCGTCAGAGATTTTGTGCAGTGGTGGATTCATCGCCTCCTACATCGCTCCGAGTTTTTGTGGGAATTTCACAAAGTGCATCATTCGGTGGAACAAATGGGCTTTGCCGCCCATTTACGGTATCACTGGATGGAAAATGTAGTGTACAAATCACTAGAATACTTGCCTTTAGCAATGATTGGCATTGGGCTCAATGATTTTTTCATCATCCATATTTTTACCTTGGTGGTTGGCCACTACAATCATTCCAATATCAGCATCCCCAGTCAAGTGACGGGTAGCGTTTTGGCCATCCTGGTGAGTTTGATCTTTATCAGCGAGTTGAGCCTAACTTCTTGGAACGTCTTTGGTATTCTATTCCTAGCCTTCGTCCTTGGTCGTTATCTACTGGGGCCAGTAATGAAATACTTGTTCAACAGTCCGGAAATGCACATTTGGCATCACGCTTATAATTTGCCAGAGGACCATCGCCATGGAGTCAATTTTGGATTGACCCTCAGTCTGTGGGATTGGCTGTTTGGCACTGCTTACATTCCACATAATGGACGGGATATTCGACTGGGTTTTCCCGGTGTTGAGCAATACCCTAAGTCCTTCACCGATCAGTTGCTCCATGGTTTTAGAAAAAATAGGAAAGTCTAATTTGCTGATAATCAATGTGATAAAATTATTGGACAATTGTAAATTAGTCTACAAAATCTAAGATTGAATCCTTTTCTGTTCAGAAAAATCCATTATCTTCGCCCTACACACTCATCCATTACCCCCAATATAATCCCATCTTTCTGATTTCAAATCATGATCAATTAGGGCGTTCCCGTCCTATATCTAGCATCAATTAACGGATGTTTAACACGTGGAATGAAATCTTAAGCAATAATTAACCCGTGGAATGAATTATGTATTCGGTCATTTTTTCGGCACCAATTGATTTGGTAAAAAACCGGGAACGTGAGACCATAAGAAAGGAAACCAATGAAAAGGACCAGATCAATTTGGTGTTTTTCACTTCATCATGACCGCAATTTGACTTTATCGAATCGAATTCTAAGCAAAATCAAAACTGAACAAAGTCTCCAAAATGAGCATTCAAACGAACCACAAAAAAACGTTAATTAGCGCAGCACTCTTACTTTTTTTTCAAACGGTTTTTCCCAGCAATTGGATTTTTGCCCAAGCCAATATACAGGTGACGATCGAAAGTGGCAACTCGACCACCACTTGTAGTGATTTCCTAAGTGCACCGGAACCTCGTTGGCGGGTAAACGTCCAGAATACAGGTTGGGTCATTTATCCAATCGATGGCAGCTGTTTTAGCAATCCTCCCAACGTACAGTTTGACGAACAGTATGAATGTTTTTCCGAGGCACCTAGCATGATTACCGTCTGCTTCGAATCTTTTGAAGATGATGGCTCTTCTTGCAATCCCGACGAAAAATGTTTGGAAAGTATCTGTAACAATTATCCTGTCCCCCTTCCGGGGATGGATGACAACCATACCCTGGCCCTACCTGCTGGACTAAGTTCAGGAGGAGAAGTTGATTTTACCATTACGACTACGGGCGATTATCGGGGTGGTCTCAATGATAAAATGTGTGGGGCCATCGATTTGGGCGTACTCAATTCTGGAGGGAACCTAGGAGATGCTAGCTTAAGCAATTACAACAATTATTGTAGCAACGGCTCCAATGAGCCCAATCCCGCTAGCTCCGGGAGTGGCTGGGCCAACAATCACAGCGTTTGGTTTACCTTTACGACTTCCAATGATCCCAGCTCTATCATTAGTTTTATCGCCACTAGCGATCCTCAGAATTTGGGAGAACCCATGGGCATTCAATTGGCCTTGTACGAAACCGACGATCAAACCTGTACGGGCAACTTTACAATGCTGGCCTCTAAATGGGACAATGGCGATTTGGATGAATGGATGCTGGCTTCCTGTCTCACACCCAACACTACTTATTTCTTGTTGGTGGATGGTCTATTCCCACCACCAATTATCGAGGGGATTTTTGGTTTAGAATTGAGAGATGAACAAATCGAATATTCTGCGGACTTGATTTGTGATGCCAATGATTTGGGAATGGTGCCAGATGGTGGCCAAGTGACCAGTGGCGCCAATCAATCCAATGTGTGTGCGACCAGTCAAAACGATCCCTCTCCAATCAACTTTAGCACCGAGAATACTGTTTGGTTTAGCTTTGTTGCGCCCAACTCTCGGCACGTTCGTTTGGATGCAATTAGTAGTCTGAGTTGGCCAATGGGTTTAGATCCCCTGGACCTTCAATTGGCCGTTTTTGAATCGGACAATGCCGCTTGTGATGGCAATTTGATGGAATTGGGCAGTACTTATCAAAGCAATGGCTTTGATGAAAGTCTGGAGCTCAACTGTCTCGAACCCGGCAATACTTACTTTGTGATGATAGATGGAGGCGCCAATGATCAATTGGGTGTTTTTGAATTGCAAATCAATGATGCGGGCTATAATCCTATTCTGTCAACTCTGGATACAACGATTTGTTTTGGCCAAACCATCATGGTCGGAACTACGGTTTACAGCAACTCCGGTTCGATTAGTGAGAACATGGTGACGGCACAAGGCTGTGATAGCTTGGTGACCGGAACCCTGACCATTCTACCCCAGATTACTTACCAACTGGATACCGCAGTTTGCTTTGGCCAAACCATCACTGTTGGTACCTCGAATTACGTCTCTAGTGGTACCCATATTGATATTTTGACTGCCGCGGATGGTTGTGATAGTACAGTGTTTACCAATTTGGTTGTAGCAGAGGAGTTAATGGCAGAAGCCAGTCAAACCGTAGAAGCGACCGCTTATCAATCGCAGGATGGAGCGGCGACAGTTAACCTAACTGGTGGGTTGAGTGGATATACTTTTTTATGGTCTGATGGCCAAGTGAGCCAAACAGCAATGGGGTTGACCGGAGGAGAAACTTATTGCGTCACAGTAACGGATGATATTGGTTGCGTCGCCGAGGATTGTGTTCTGATTCTTTTTCCTTCCAATATTTTGACAGACATTCAAAATGATTTATTGAACTGTCCGGGAGATACGGATGGGGAATTGAGTTTGTCGATTTCTAATGGAGTTGTCCCCTACGACTACACCTGGGCCAATACGGGCAATACCCTCAATGGATCGGGGACGATTAGCGTAGAAGGAGGAACGGCCACCATCAATGGCCTGACGGCAGGAACCTACAGTTTTACCATCACCGATGCTTTTGGTATTAAGGTAGTTGATGGTGAAGTCCTGGACCCACCTGAAATCATGACGACCATTGATACGATTTTGTGCTTTGGCGAGAGCCTATTGGTCGGAAGTGAATGGTACAATACGAGTGGTTTGATTAATGAAGTCTTAACCTCGGCAACAGGTTGTGATAGTACAGTCAATGGTGTAGTCAATATTTTGGGTCAGAATGAGATAATGCTTGATGAAGTGCTATGCTTCGGGGAGAGTTTAACCGTGGGTACTGCAACTTACACCAGTTCCGGTCCGATTGCGGAGGTGTTGATTGGAGCGAATGGTTGTGATAGCTTGGTGAATGGTAATTTGACTGTTTTGCCCCAGATTTTGACCAATCTCGATACCACCATTTGTTTTGGCGAAAGCCTCACCGTAGGCAATCAAACGTTTAGTGCGACGACTGCTTTCAACGAAGTTGTACCCGCCTTCAATGGCTGTGATAGCACTATTCAAGGCTCTGTCATCGTCCTACCAGAAAATACGACCAATCTCGATCTTTCCTTGTGTTTTG
>JBCCSR010000370.1:0-5743 GCA_039199865.1 Bacteroidota bacterium | reverse complement strand
GTGAATTTCATACAAGTGTGGATCAACGATTTCGAAAATGAGCTGTCGATCAATGGTATCGGAATTGATCAATTGGAATTTGAGCCAAAAGGCCTTCCTGATGTGTCCAAAAATGATATTGACGTTTTTCCACTGTCGGTAGGCACTCGCAGGTAGTGAATTGATTTGGTCGAGGGTATAGGTGACTTCTTCTTCTCTCAGCATACTCATCCGTCTGCCAATTGTAGCCATTTTAAAGTCAGGAGAAATATGAATGAGACTCTGATCCGCAGGATCAATTTTGGCACTTGCTTGGACCAAATTAGGGGCAGTTAGCCATAGTAAAATGGCTAGTAAAACCTTCATCATCATTGTCGTCCAAAGCGATCGCATAAATGCAAGTTACGGAATTTCTTCATATTCCCACCAGTCGAAATCCGCAACTATTTTTCTTCCAGATAAATCCTGACAACACAGGCCAACAAAGCAGCCCGTAAAGGCTGGCCGATAGCGATCACTTCCGTTTTGCACATAATCATCCGACAAAATACTGAGGTCCAACACCGGCCCAACTGAGCACCATTCCTCCTCCACTATGGCGTAGTAAAACTGTAAGGCTCCACGGTTGATCTCAGCTCTAAGCATTACGTTTTGACCGTAGGGCAAGTCAATTGCTTCTTCCAATACCTCTGTCATCTTGAAATTATCGCAGCTAATGATTTGCAAACATGTTGCAGGGGTTTCGTCTTTGCCCATTAGATGTAAATAGTAGAAATGAGCAGTGTTGTAATAGCAGACCAATCCGGCCATTTGCTGAAAAGACCGTGGCTGAAAAGCTATGCAAGTACTCGCCCGGGCACGAAAAGCCTGTAGTCTCCTAGCGATCAAACTTTGATGATGAAATGAACTGAGGGATTCCCGACCGACCAAACGCAAATATCCCGGTCGCACCTTTAAACTCAACCAATCCTCGGTAATGGGCACCCGCAAAGATTGAAAATGGAGGTCCAGTGTTTCTCGATCAAAATCATCTCGCCCCTTTGTTGTTCCAGGTGGTGTTGCCTCTTTTTCATAAGTCAAAGGGACCACCACTCTCGCCGTCTTTTGTCCACTTTTCAAATACAACCAATCGTCATCGCGCCATTCCACCGTCTCAATCGCGGTCTCTCGTCCCAGTACGCAACGTCCCCTCTGAGTCAATGGACGTCCAGTTAAAAAAACCAAATACCAATCTCCCTCCGGAGATTCGACCAAATCACCATGTCCCGTCTTTTGCAAGATGGCCAACTCATCATCAATGGTGGTCATGACCGGATTATCGGGATGAATCTCGTAGGGTCCAGTGATCGATTTGGATCGAGCCAAAGATACAGCGTGCGCGTACTCGGTTCCACCTTCCGCGGTCAGTAAGTAGTAATATCCATTGCGCTGATACAAATGTGGCGCTTCTGTAATGCCCAAATCCGAACCAGGGAAAATGGGATACACGGGGCCAATCATTTGTTTTTTCTCCCAGTCCAACTCTTGTAATACGATGCCGCCAAAAAACTTCCCTCGACGATGGTCGACCAACATGTTACAGATCCATTTTCGCCCATTTGTATCGTGAAATAAAGAGGGATCAAAACCACTGGAATTGAGAAAAATAGGTTCCGACCAATCGCCACGGATGTCTTCAGTATAAACGATAAAATTGGGAGTATCTTTCCAAAGTCCATCAAAGGATCGCACATTGGTATACACTAGATAAAAGATGCCCTGATCATAAGATAGACAAGGCGCCCATACGCCACAGGAATCTGGATTGCCCCGCATATCCAATTGAGAAAGGCGATTGAGCGGATGAGCAATCAACTCCCAATGAACCAAATCTGTAGAATGGTGAATTTGTACACCTGGAAACCATTCAAAAGTAGACGTCGCAATGTAGTAGTCTGCTCCTACGCGAATGATGGAGGGATCGGGATTGAAACCTCGAAGAATGGGATTGTGTATACTGGACATTGG
The DNA here is from genome assembly GCA_039199865.1 of Bacteroidota bacterium. Taxonomy (GTDB): domain Bacteria; phylum Bacteroidota; class Bacteroidia; order Chitinophagales; family Saprospiraceae; genus JALZUU01. Next base: position 3,757 of record JBCCSR010000370.1, on the reverse strand, counting down.
ACTAGTTGAATTGGAGCGCAATTACAGGCTTAAGTTTTGATCAGCTCTGCTTCAATCGCTTCTAATGTTTTTCCCTTGGTTTCCGGTAACAGCCAAGTGATTAAAGCAAAACCCACTACGGCAAAGCAGCCAAAAATAAAAAAAGTAGTCGCATTTCCCAAATGGGTCAATTCCCAAGGAAAGATGAATTGTACGACAAAACTCACCAAAGAATTGACAAAGCCGACAAAAGAAATGGCAAGAGCTCGAATCCGATTGGGAAACAATTCGGAAAATAAAACCCACATGACTGGTCCCAAAGAAATGGCAAAGGAGGCCACAAAGCCCAATATTCCAAGCAAAACCCAGATTGGATTCATTCGAATGGCCGCCATCAAAACGGTCTTTTCGTACTTTTCGCTGTCATCAGGCCCCAAGACCTTTCGCAGCTCCTCCTTGAAAGTAAGGTCATTCTCATAGGTATAACCAATCAGACTATTAATTTTCAGTTTATCCAGATCTTGGGGCAAGGTGCCAATGGCATCAATGGATAAATTGTAGGTCGCCTGACCAAAACCAAAAGCAACGACAAACATACTGATAGCGATGCCTGCTACCCCAATCAACAATAAGGGTTTCCGGCCCATTTTGTCGATTAATGCCATGGCAATTAGGGTAAAGACGACATTGATGATGCCTACCCAAATGGCTTGGGCATAGGAGGCATCCTGACCGATTCCCGACAATTCAAAAATATTGGTCGCGTAGAAATAAATGGCGTTCACCCCAGTGATTTGTTGTAGGATACCCACCACCAAGCCAATGGCCAAAACCAATTTCATGGCAGGCTTGAACAACTCGCTCCAATGTGCTTTTTCTCGATGTTGGTCGTCTTGAATACTTTGCTGAATGCTTTGTAAGGTTGCTGCCCCAGTTGCGCGTCCATTAATTTGCGCGACCACCGCACTCGCCTCCGCTTCAAAGCCATTCATCAATAACCAACGAGGACTTTCCGGGACGCGCATGACCAAAAAGAAAAACAGCAAGGCAGGCAACAACTCCAATCCCAGCATCCAACGCCAAGTATGTTGATCTATCATCAGTTGTTGTACCCAGGCTGCATCAGAGTGGCTGGCTTGCAAAATGAAATAGTTGGCAAAATAGGCCGCCGAAAAACCCAAGACGATATTGAGTTGGTTGATGGATACCATCCGTCCCCTCTTCTCGGCTGGAACAATTTCAGCAATGTACATCGGTGCCATAATCAAAGCACCTCCCACGGCCAAGCCCCCCAACATTCTGGCAATGACCAACATCGAATAACTGGTCGCCAATGCAGAACCCATCGCCGATATCGCATAAAAAAGTCCCACATAAGTGAGTATTTTTCTCCTTCCATAACGATCACTCAAGGGCCCAGCGACCAACATGGCGAAAGTGGAAGCCAACGTTAAAGACGCAACGGCCCAACCCAATTGAATGTCAGTCAGATTGAATTCGGGAACAATAAAAGAGTTGACACCAGAGATAACGGCTGCATCAAAACCAAAAAGAAATCCTCCGAGAGAAACGACTGCTGCAATGAAAGTAATGGAAGAGGAATTATTGCTCATGTACTAATGTTTTTGATTAAATCGCTTCGCCAGTTTTGGTAGGCATCAAGGTAAGCCTGGGCATCACTTTGGGGAAAGAAAGACTTCAACACTTCCGTTTGTTGCATGGCTTCATGGAGACTGCTGTAATGCCCAACCGCAACCCCTGCAGCTTTGGCTGCGCCAACCGCCCCAGTAGTTTCAATCACCTCGATTTGATTGCCCAAAATGCTGGAAATGCTATTGGAAAAAACAGCCGATTGAAACAAGTTATCATTGCCCACCCGTAACATATTTAAGTTCAAACCCAAGTCCCGTAAAATTTCGATACCGTAAACGAAAGAAAAGGCAATGCCCTCCAGTGCAGCCCGAAAAAGGTGGGCGCGCTGATGGCGATTGAATTGTAAATTTAAAACTTTTGCTCCCAAGTTTTGATCTCCCAGCATTCGTTCAGCTCCGTTGCCGTAGGGCAAAACGTGGAGGCCATCCGCTCCAATCGGCACCTCCGCAATGAGCTGCTCCATATCCACATAACTCGTCCCCCTTTCAGCAATCTGTTGATTGATCCAACGATATTGACTACCCGCTCCGTTGATACATAGGAGGATACCGATGATGGGATGCGCTGCTTGATAATTGACGTGGGCAAAGCCATTGACTCTGGAAGCAGGATCGTAAACCGCTTGGTCGACTAAGCCATACACTACACCTGAAGTTCCTCCGGTGGCCGCCACTTCTCCTGGCTTCAACACATTGAGTGCAAGCGCATTATTGGGTTGATCTCCTGCTCGATAAGTAATTGGGATGCCTGGTTGGAATCCCAACTGAGTAGCCGCCAATCGACTCAATCGACCCTGATCCGAGCAAGTGGGTAAGACGGGAGGAATGAGCGTAGCATCCAAATCGTAATGGTCGAGAAGCCAATCTGCCACTGTATTGTTTTGAAAATCCCAGAGCATACCCTCGGACAGACCAGAAATAGTCGTTGCAATTTCTCCCGTCATTTTCATGGCGATGTAATCGCCTGGCAACATCATCTGATCAATTTGTTGGTAGCGTTCCGGCTCGTGATCCTTGACCCATTTGAGTTTTGAAGCCGTAAAATTGCCCGGAGAATTGAGCAGATGACGCAAACACTTTTCTGGACCAATTTGATCAAATGCTTGTTTGCCAATCTTTACCGCGCGACTGTCGCACCAAATGATGGAAGGACGGAGTACCTCTTGATTTTTATCGACGACCACTAAGCCATGCATTTGATAGGCAATCCCGATGGCAAGAATATGCTGTGCAGCCTCCGGATGCGCCTTGACCAACATTTGACTCACTGCCACAACGTGTTTCCACCACATCTCCGGAGCTTGTTCGGCCCAGCCCAAGGCTAATGCCTCCATTTCCATTTCCGTTTGGGGAGACTGAAATCGAGCAATCGTTTGTCCACTATCTGCATCTACCAGGGCAGCTTTTACAGAGGAACTACCAATATCATATCCTAACAAATACATGGAGCCTGTTTTCGTGTAAACCCAACAATAAGGCATTAAGATACACTACTTGCGGGAAATCACCCAATTAATTGGAGGATTCAAGAACAATTTGACCTAAACTGAGTTGTGACTTTGAGATAAAAATCAACCTATTGACAATCACATTCAATATCTTTCAAAAATCAAAATATGCAAGAATTAAAAGACAAAGTTGCCCTCATCACGGGAGGCAGTAAGGGAATCGGATACGGCGTTGCCGAAGAGATGCTCAAACAAGGGATGAGCGTCGCCATTACCAGTAGAAGTCAGGAAGCCGCCGATCAAGCTACCAAAACATTGAGTCAATGGGGTGAAGGTCGAGTCATTGGGCTTTCCGCAGATGTACGAGATTTAAACGCTCAAGAAAAAGTGGTCCAAACCATTATTGAACAATTTGGACAACTGGATGTGGTCATCGCCAATGCAGGAGTTGGGCACTTTGCCTCCATTGAATCCCTGACGCCCCAACAGTGGAAAGAAACCATCGATATCAATCTCACCGGCGTATTCTATTCCATCAAAGCAAGTCTGGAGGCGCTCAAAAAATCTGAAGGCTATCTCATCACCATTGCCAGTTTGGCTGGCACCAACTTTTTTGCCAGAGGTGCCGCTTATAATGCCAGTAAATTCGGTTTGGTAGGCTTTACCCAAGCAGTGATG
>JBCCSR010000369.1:0-5754 GCA_039199865.1 Bacteroidota bacterium | reverse complement strand
CTTAAACTTTACAAAGCCATGTGAGGCAGGCTCATTGATCAAGTCACCTGGAACTTGGATCTGCTCAAAAGTAAAGCGTACAATTCCTTGGCCCAACACTTCAAAGTCATAGGGATGACTACTGACACCAGGACGAATGGTTCGGACATCCAACTCCTCGGGCAATTGATCCTCAATGATCACCCGCTGCAAGGTATCCCCCCCCTGATGTTGAAAGCGAATATGATATTCTATCTCCGTGTTGGGAGCAATTTGATTGATCGAACCAAAACCGTCGGGATAGGCTCGTAAAAAATTCGGTAGGAAAGTTTCAAAACTTTCTTGTGCATCAATGGAAACAAAAGCATTGCCATCGTCTTCCGGGAATTGATTGACAAAACCCAGGCTGATGCCACCTCCAGAATCAGTTCCACAAGCCTCCACAAAAATGCTAGGCCGACTTTCTCCCGGATGCAAGGGAGATTGGGGTGTTTCCAATCGTAGGGTCTGCCCTTCCAGATGTTCCACGAAAGTCAAATCGCCGCTCCCTGGCAATTGATAACTATCCGTTCGACTCAATAGATCATCGATGATGACAATGTAATAGGACTCGGCTGCCATGTCATCCATCCCTTTGTTTCGAATGGTAAAGGTGACAGAATCTCCCTCACATACCGCCTCTAGTCCGATACTAGAACCATCCCAAGCCGGATCGACCGGGGTACAAATTTCATCGGGACTGATCTCAGCAATAATTTCGTGCGTTTGGCCCTGGATATTATTATTACAGTCTAGCATGACATCGATCCAAAAGCCATCACAACCCAAACTGTTCAATGCATTGACCTGAAAGGTGTAGGTATTATCATTTTGACCAGTAGGAATCAACTCCGAGTCCATCAATATAAAATCTGGATGAAAGGTCAGATTCACAAAGGAAGCACCCGCTTCCATCGGACCAGTATTACAATAGCGAAGCAGGTAGCGATTGAGCCCACAACGATTGAGATAAGGGGTCGACACATCGACTGTCAAGTAGGGGCAGTCGATTACATCACTAATAATAAAGTCTGCCGTAAGGGTATCGTAGAGTGTGTTAAAGGCAATGGAGTTGCTTGCCATACAAGCCGACCAGTATTCATGTGGAGAATGAATGATCACCTCATAAGCTCCGGAATCTACTTCAATGTGATAGGCTCCACTGGCATCGGTAGTAGCAAAATAGGTCTTCTCCCCAATTGCTTCTACCAACCAATCTTCCAATTGAACGGAACCAGCATCGGGTACACAATCACCATCACCATCCCACAAAACGGTTCCAATAATACTGTTTGTCGTGGTGTTTCCTTCCGCATCTGTTTTGAGAATATACAGATCACTGGAAAGAATGCTCGTCATATCATCTTGCCGTCTTTGAGCTGCGATGAGAAAGTGGCCATCATCAGTCACTTGGAGGCCGGTGGAAATGTCGATATTGTCTCCCCCCCTGTAATGCTGCTGCCAAATGGTCGAGCCCGTAGCGTCGGTTCGAATCAAGTAGACGTCGAGGAAGGAACTTCCCACACTTTGGCTTGCCCCGGAAACGACGAATCCACCATTGCTCAACTCAGTGACAAAACCGCCAAATTCGCCCTCCGTTCCACCGTAGGTTTGGCTCCATTGGACCGTCCCCTGATCATTGGTTTTGATGAGATAAATATCCGATGCTCCACTGCCCTCTGAGTTAGTGATGGCGCCGATTGCATAGCCTCCATCACTGGTCGGAATAATGGAAAACACCTCTTCGTATTCGGTTCCTCCATAGACCTCCTCCCAAAGAAGATTGCCATCTGCATCCAAGGCTAGCGTATAGATGTCTGCACCGCTTGCCCCAAGCTCCGGACTGGTCGTATTGGTGACCATCACGACACCATCATTGGGAGCTGGAGCGATGCTATGGATCTCATCTCTTTCAATACCTCCAAATCGTAAATCCCATAGCATGTTGCCATCAACATCTGTTTTGATCAACCAAGCGTCGAAACCATCGACAGGACCAAAGGGGCCTTGACTAACATCGCCGCTGATGGGAGAACGGGTCCAACCGGCGATGACGTAATTCCCGTTCGTTGTCTCCGTTAAGGTTCGTGCCCGGTCGAAGTCTGTTCCACCGTAGTCCCGTTCCCAGACCACATTGCCTTCCGTATCTAATTTGATCAAATAAAACTGGCCACTATTGCCAAAACTAAAGCTATATCCGGCAATGAGGTAATGGCCATCTGAAGTAAAAATCAACTGTTCCGCCTCGTCATAGGAGCCTCCATCAAAACTCTTGGACCAAAGCACGTCTCCATCTGCATCCAATTTGAGTAGGAAAACATCACTTTCATTGTCGCCATTACCGATATTACCCAAGATGAGTACCCCTCCATCCGCAGTCTGATGGATGGATTTTGAAAAATCATGAGAACTGAAGTCATAAAAACGCTCCCAAGTCTGTGCCTGCACCACTGTAAAACTCGACAAAACCATTCCCAACAATAAAAATGCCCTAGCAATGCAGCAGTAAAATGCGGATTGCGAGCAGGTAAATGGGTTAGAGTAGGATGGTTTCAAGTACACAGTACAGCTATTTTTCGTTATTTAAGACAAATATAGGACCGAAAGCGGGCATAAAGCAACAACAAATAAACTCCTTTGCCAATATTAATTTACGGAAATTTTATTTGTAAATATCTGATTTTCAGCATAAATTAGCTTTTCATACGAATACTTTTGCCAAATGCAAATATTTTTAAATGTATCATAGCCAACTGGTCGAAACGCTGGAAAGTCTCAACTTAAAAGAAATGCGGCTTTTTCAGAAGTTTATCTGCTCTCCCATTCACAATTCCAGACGAGATGTGATTGATCTTTTCAACTATTTGTGGTCGAAACTTGAAGATGGAAAAGCCACAAAGCTCAGTAAAGAAAAGGCCTTTACCAGGGTCTATCCGGGAGAAAAATACAGCGAGAAGAAGATCAGATACACCATGTCCTTCCTTTTTAAAGCGCTCAAATCTTTTTTGAGTTATCAGGAAATGACCAATGACCCCATCAATGAGCAAATTCACCTGAGTCGAGCGCTAAAAAAAAGAGGCTTGTACCGGATTTATCAACAGGAAATCCAAAAATGTGATAAAAATCTCAAACAACAGCCGCTGCGCAATATTGATTTTCACCACAAAAATTACCAACTGGCCTACGAGCAATTTGATTTTTTTAGTACCCAAAGGAGAAAAGCCAGTGAAGACATTCCCATTCCGGGAGATGAATTGACCATTTACTATATTGCCAATATTCTTCGCTTTGCCTGTTCGACCCTTTCGCTACAAAGAGTAGCCTCCTCGGATCACCGCCAAGACCTACTAGAGGAAGTCATTGATTTGGTTGAGCAAAAACACTATCTCAATATTCCTGCGGTTGCTATTTATTATTACACCTACAAAACGCTGACCCATCCGGAAAACAGTCAATACTTTCAGAGTTTACGCCAGTTGATTCGGCAATTCCCTTTCCTCCTTCCAATTGTTGAGCTAAAAAACATCTACCATTTTGCCACCAATCATTGTATTCAGCAAGTCAATTTGGGAAATGCCGACTATCTCAAGGAATTGTTGAACCTCTACAAAGACGGGCTTGCCGCTAACGTTTTTATCGAAAATAAGGTCATGGGGAGATTTACCTACAAAAACATTGTCATGGCAGGATTGAAACAAAGGGAGTTTGACTGGGTGGAACAATTCATTTACGGATATAAAGCCTATTTGGATGAACGGTATCGAGAGGCGACCTTCATTTTCAATTTGGCCATCTTACATTATCATCAACCCGATTATGACAAAGCCATGGATCTTTTGCGTGGGATCAGTTTCGATGATGTATTGACAGACCTCGCTGCGAGGTCTACCCTATTAAAAATCTATTTCGAGCGAGAAGAAATGGATGCCCTCAACTCCCTACTCGATAGTTTCAAAAATTTTATCTACCGACACAAAGAATTGGGTTACCACAAAACCAACTACCTCAACCTCATTCGATTTACCAAAAAGTTACTCAACCTCAAAACCTATGATCGAGCGGCCCTACAAAGGCTCCAACAAGAGATTGAACAAACTGCTGCACTGGTCGATAAAAAATGGCTCCTTCAGCAAATAAAAATAATTGGAAAAGGCATTTGATGTGGTATTTAGTATCCTTTGCAAAACAAGACTTTTTCAGGCACTAAAAGCTAGATTTTCTGACTACAGAAGGGCCCAAAAGTACTGTTGAGCAACTCAGCCTCCCGAAAAAAATCCATCAAAAAATCATCATAAAACAACAAAATTTCGTTTTTTCTTTCCTAAATCACTTGAAATTGACTACCTTAAAATGAGAAAATCAATTAAAAATATTTCCGAATCAATCAGGTAGTCATCTCAAAGAAAAAGCACGCAAGCATTTCTATTTTATAAAGGAATATCCTGCCTACGACCGTCCTTATCGGGTCAATTAAACCCTCTTCCTGTTTTATTCGGTGGACAGTAATACTATGATTAAACTTCGGAATGAATAGCATTTCCGCTTACTTGCTGGTCTGATGTTATGCCTACTCACCAATCAGCCCTCTCCAAAGCTATCCATTGCATTGCATTCCGGCAAACCAAAACCAATGTATCGTTCCACATTCCACTACACGCGTCCCTACCTCCTTTTGTTATTTTCATTGAGTTCCTTTTTTCTACTTGCCCAAAAACCTGCTCAACTGGATAGTCTCCAACAAGTTTTGGCCCAAAGTGTAGATACTTCCAAAGTCAAGGCTTTAATCAATATTGCCTATGCTTGGGAAAGGATTGATCCTACGAAGGGACTCCCCTACAGCCAACAAGCCATTGGACTCGCTCAAGAAATCAATTACGAAAAGGGCCTGGGAGATGCATATTATGCAGCAGGCTATCTCTATCATTTAAAGGATGATCATCCCAAGGCAGAAAAGTTGTATAGCCAAGCCGTCTCCGTTTACCAGGACATTAACGATGAAAAAAAACTGAGTGAATGCTACGGGAGGCTCGGCCATTTGTATACGCTGCGTGCCGAATACCAAAGAAGTTTGGAGATCTACGAAAAGGCACTAGAAATTACGAAAAGAACCAAAGACAATAGAAATGCAAGTATCATCATTTTTAGTATGGCCAACTCCTATGCATATATTGGGGAATCCCAAAAAGCCTTTCAACTCCTAAAAGAATGCAAGCCCTTGATTGTTCACCGACCCCATTTGATCAACTATTATGCGATCCTGGCAGACTTGTATCGCGGTACGGGCAATCACGAAAAAAGTTTGGCATCTTTCTCCGAGGCCATAAACATCTGTGAAGAATTTGGGGATACCCTCAGGATGGCCTACGTCTCTGAGGCCATTGCCCGAACCTACTCCGAATTAGGGCAGTATGAAAATGGGGCCGCCTATTATTTTAAAACCATTGCCCTCAACGAGAAAATTGCTTCTCCGGTATTGACCATTGTCTCCTACTTGGGTTTGGGGGATCTTTATCGACTCTGGAAGGATCCCAAAAAATCAATTGAATTCTACCAGCAAGCGCGCATCATGATTGATAGCAATCAAATCATGGAGAAGTTGCCCGTCTTCCACTTGGGTATGGGACAAAGTTATTCAGATTTGAAAGCATATCCCCTGGCCTTACAACATTTCGAGCAAGCCTTAACCGTAGCGGAAGAATCCCAATTATTGGAAGAGATGATCAAAGCACGTATTTT
>JBCCSR010000368.1:0-5756 GCA_039199865.1 Bacteroidota bacterium | reverse complement strand
TTTTCTCTGAGCTATAAGTATCTATTTGTCGACAAATAAACTTTAATGGATCATCCGTGGCAATGTAAATCATGGTTAAATGCCATAGGCCTCTTTGCTCTAGCAAGTGATATTTCACCTCCGTATTCATGAGCCAATGATCTTCATTCAACAGTTGGAAATCCTCCGGTTGTCCTAAAAAATCAGTCGCTTGATGAGAGGGAAGATTTGGAGAAATATACATTGTACTAGAGTTTCACATTCAGAATTTTTAATTTTACCTGTAGCTCAAATTCCAAGTCGCGATTGGTCGCATTCACTTCATGATCAATCAGCAGTTCGTGTAGGGCAATCGATTTATCTCCCACTGCATTTTTGTCTTTCAACATGTGCTGTTTTGCCTTGTGAAGTTTTTTAAATAACGCATCACTTGCCGGAGCAATCATCAATGTTCTACGTTCGGCGTAGTAGACGACGTTCACGTTGGGCTCACCGGCAAATACTTGAACGGCAATATTTTTATCGATCAACAAGTGAGCGGATTTCAGACGAACTTCGCCCCCCTTTTCCCCGTCGGAGCTCAGCTCATTTTGAATCCTTTGTGGTGGAATAAGCATCGGTTCTTTTATTTTAAATCTTCCAATAACACCTTGACAATTTTGTCTCCACCGATAATGGCTTCTTCCGTCATTCCAACGTTAAATCGGGTACTGTCAATGGCAATCAAATAAACATCGATGTCTTGAGGATACTCCTCCCCCAAAATCTTTTTTGCGTAAGACAAGGCTTGACTCCATTTCAGACTGTGTAAGAATACCATAGGGTCTTCCTCAATCTCCGCTTCTATTTCTGAAGCCGGTAATTTATAAGTGGTCCCAACGGGTTCGCCAGTGTTGATGACCGCATCAACCAAGATGATTTTCTCATGTCCTTTAAGCTGAAAAAGCATTTCAAAAGCAGAGGTCCCCATGTCAAAAATGCTGATGTTTTCTTGGACACCCAGCTGCTTTTTCAGCTGTTCAATCACATAAATTCCAACTCCATCGTCTGCTCGTACGGGATTTCCAAATCCTAATACTGCCGTCTTTTTCATCATTTGTCCTACGGTACTTTTCATGTGTTTCAATTTTTTCTATGGCCTTCATTTCCGAGCCTTCCCATCCACCGCGTGATTCGATCCATTGGTGCCATCGCTTTGCTCAAAGGCTTGACTTGGTCCCTACATTTATTCAATCACCTCATCCTACTCTGGCCAGCTCGACGCGCTTGGTCTGATTTTTTGAATCAACAAGTAGGCGGTTCATTTTCCATTCTAAGATAAGGAAAACTTTTGGGGTTTGGGCTCAAGCAAAAAAGAAACCCGCCAAGAGATATTGACGGGTCATCCGGATATGGGTTTTATGATATTACAATGTGAATTTGGCGAGCTCTGTCCCCGTTTTATTGTCATGGGCATGTACCGTACATACCAAGCAAGAATCAAAAGAACGAGCAACCATCCCCACCTCTACTGGATCATGGGGATCTTCAATTTCGGTGCCTTCCAAAGCAGATTCAATGGGTCCTGCTTTTCCTTCGCTATCATTTGGACCGACATTCCAAGTGGTCGGCGCAATGATTTGATAATTTTCAATCACGCCATTTTTGATTTTAATCCAATGTGCAAGGGCGCCACGAGCGGCCTCCGTTGCTCCCCATCCAATGCCATCGCGCTCAGTTGGCTTGATGTAAAATTCATCATCCAATCTCACCTGACTCAACCAATCATTGATCATGGTATACAATCGGGGCGCTTCGTGAACTCTGGCCAGTACTCTGGTAAAAACAGAAGCTCCCATTTTTTCCATAATATCACCAAACAATGGATCTTGGATTTGGTGCGATTGATTGGCTGGGTTGGCATTCATGATTACGCGGGCCAAGGGGCCAGCTTCGGCAGCATATCCCATAAAGCGGGGCGCTTTCGACCAGCTGTATTTATGATTGAAGTCTGAATGTTCCAAGGTTCTGGAATCTGTAGAAGCCATCGGTGCAGGCTCATCGAAAGGATGCAAAGCATCTGCTTGGTTCATATACCAGGCATGCTTCACATGCTCCTGAACTTGCATGTGATCCGCTTCGTAATACTTGCTGCCATCCCAAAAACCAGAGGGACTAATCGTGGCGGTATTTCTTGCTTCAATGGTTGGCTTGTTGTAAAGGTCTTGATGCAAATAAGCGCCCCAGGCCAAAAATTTACCTACTCCTTGACCAAACTTGTCCAAGCCAAACTCAATACCCGCTCTCAACAACAAGCCCAAATCGCTATTGTAATGAGATTCATTTTCATTCAACCATTCCATCATATCCTCCCAAGATTTGATTTGTAGGTATCGTTCAATGGAACAACCCAACCAAACGGGTTCCAACCAATCATTTCTAAATTGGTTCATGATCGCATGGGCACGAGTAATGTCTTTTAAAGTAGGGGCACACATGACTCCACCCGGAACCATGTAACTAGAGTGTGGCCATTGTCCACCAAAAAGTGCGTAGACTTCTACCGGACGACCGGAGGCGGTAACGCCCGTTTGAAAAGAAGTCCCTACGTATGCCGCCCATCTTTTGACGACTTCCTGATACAAGGGTTTGTTGGCAAATTTCTTGTTGGCCATATCCGTGGCAAAAATGGCATAAAACCATCGGGGAATACTTTGAATGGTTTCGGTGGCTTGACCAATCGCTCTGAGCAATAATGCATTGGGGGGGCAAAGTGGTTTGCCAGGCCACATCTAGTGCAGTAGAGGCACAGTACAAATGAGAGCCACCACAAATTCCGCAAGCACGCGGAGTGACGATTAAACCCGCTTGTGGATCTTTACCTTGCAAAATTTTCTCAAAGCCCCGAAACATGGCCGCCTGAGTGTGTGCTCTCGTCACCACTCCATTCTCCATATACACTTTTACATCTAAGTCCCCTTCTACTCGACCAACCGGAGATATATTTAATTCTTTTAATGACATTTTATTTTGATTTTAGGTAGTTGTAAAATTATTTGGAATTGCCATAATCTCTAGCCGACTGGGGAGAAGGCATCATTTTTCCAACACCTGCTTTAAAGTAATAGCCTAGTTTCGATTCTCCCGTTGGCACTTCTTTGGGTAAGAATCCTAAATATTTCATCGTTTTGAATACAGATCCCTTCACCAAGTCATTGTGTGGGAATCCCGGTTCAGTACAACCTAAACAAGGATGATTGGCTCGGGTCTTACTCGACTGCCGATTCCATAAAATGCGATTGCAGCTGGCTCGGGTCATTGGTCCACGACAACCGACTTCATAAAACAAACAGCCTCCACGCTTACCAAAGTGACCGTCTATTTTTTCGCTAAACGCCACTGCATTTGGACAACCATTTTGCACAAAGTCAGTAAAGAAAGTTTTGGGTCGGTGGAATTCATCAATGGTCACATCTCCAATTCTTCCCGTGGCAATCGCCACCAGAATTTGGGTGATCCAATCGGGGTGAGCTGGACAGCCAGGAATATTGATGACGGGCAAACCTGCTTTGGAGACAAAGTCGGCTCCCAAAAATCCACCTTTTTCCTTTCTGTGAAACTGGAAACCTGTCGATTCACTTGGGTTAGGAGCAACCGCAGGGATGCCTCCCCAAGTGGCACAATCTCCAACCGCGACAACAAACTGTGCTGCATCAGACAATTCCCTAACCCAATCTTGCATGGGGCGATCTGCGAAGTAATTCATTTTGCCCGTACCATTGGGTCCTTGTACAATGGAACCTTCAAAAACAAAAATGTCTAATTGTGTTTCTCCGGAGATACAATCATTTAGTAAATCACTGACTTGATGCCCGATTTCTAATCCGATGGTGGGATGCCATAGAATGTTGATACCAAAATCAACGATAAGTTCTACAACGGTAGGTTCTTCAGCGTTGAGAAACGACATGGTGTTGCCACTACATGCCCCTCCCTGCAACCATAAAACGTTGGCCATAATAAAAAGGAGTTTTTCTTTTTTCTATAAGATTCTGATTCCAATTATGAAATCAAAATCTTATTCTACGATATAGCAGATGCCCCAAATATAGTGATAGAAACCATTTTAGTAAAGGTTTTCTAATTTTTTTTAGAAAAAAACACCTAATTATTTGAAATAAACATCTAATATAGATTTGGTCTAAATAAAAGGTAGCTTATAGCCGTGGATAACTACCAGAAAAGATGCTTTATTTCCCATTAAAGAACGCTCTTGATATACGCAAAGTAAGGGGCTAAGCCGACCCATTTTATTTGGAAAGTTGATGCTTTTGGGGGTTTGACAGGGTTCGATTGAATGTCGTTTTAAAGTAATGCGCCAATTTGTTTTCTCCCTCAGGGACCTCTTTGGGAAAATAGCCCAGGTATTTCATCGTTTTCAAAACGCTTCCTTTTTTCAAATCATGGTGGGGAAAGCCCGGTTCGGTGCAGCCCAGACAGGGATGGTTGGCTCGGGTTTTACTGGAGGTCCGATTCCATAAGATCCGATTGCAACTGGCCCTGGTCATCGGTCCACGGCAGCCTACTTCGTAAAACAAGCATCCACCTCGTTTGCCGAAGTCTCCACCAATCCTTTCGGAAAAAGAAGAAGCATTTGGACAGCCATTTTGGACAAAATCTGTAAAAAAGGTTTTGGGGCGATAATAGTCATCCAAAATCACTTCCTCGGCCCTGCCTTTAGCAATGGCTACCAGTATTTGGGTCATCCAATCGGGATGGGCAGGACAACCCGGAATGTTAATCACGGGCAAACCATTTTGAGATTTAAAATTACTTCCCAAGTATCCTCCCTTTTCTTTTTTATGGAATTGCATTCCCGTCGACTCCGAAGGGTTGGGAGCAACCGCCATGATGCCTCCCCAGGTGGCACAATCTCCAATGGCAACGACGTATTTGGCTACTTGAGCTAAGTCAGTGACCCAATCTTTCATGGTTCGTCCGGCAAAGTAGTTCATGTTTCCCGAACCTTCTGCCCCCTGAATGACCGAACCTTCAAAGACAAAAATATCCAGGGAGACTTCTCCGGAGAGGGCGTCATTTAAAACTTCATTGACCTGCTCCCCGATTTCCAAACCAATGGTTGGATGATACAAAATACGAATGCCAAAATCGGTGATGAGTTCAATAACCGACGGTTGCTGCGCGTTGAGAAAAGACATGGTATTACCGCTGCATGCTCCTCCTTTAAGCCAGATTAAATTGGTGACACTCATCTTCATTTACAATTTGCGGCAAGTCAATTGGACGCTTAAACCATCTTGCTACTGATCTGAGGAATATTGTTCTAAGATAGGAACAATCAATTGATTGAATTCAGCGATTCCTTTTTCGGTAAAGTAGGGATACATCTGATTCCAAACCATTCTTTTGAACTCACAAGTATCCATTGATCGTCCAGAACCTCTGACTAAGTTTTGTGGAACCCAAAAAGTAATCAATACCCAGATGGTGTGTGCAATGCTGTCATAAACGCTCGCACGTGGTTCTGCCTGAACCAAGCCTCTCTGTTCATTAAAGTCAAAGCGCATTCTGATTTGGCTGATCATTTTGGAGATGTGAATTTTTCGTTTGGCTTTTAGGTCAGGATAGTGCCTTTCAATTTCCAATAGATCCAAAAAATAGAAAGGATATTTCTGAATGAACGAAAAGTACTTGGAAAGTTGATTGTCGAAATCAATTAAGTTGGGAAAAATTCGGTAAGTGGAAAGTATTTCTGCGGCTTCGATGTACAAATCGTG
>JBCCSR010000367.1:0-5761 GCA_039199865.1 Bacteroidota bacterium | reverse complement strand
ACTACCCAGTGCCACCAGCCACTTCCGGTTGGTGCGTCGGGATCGTACATTGTTATGGCAAAACTTTTGGTGCCTTCTGGAGGATTGGTCCAGGAAAGCTGTGGTGACTGATTTTGTCCGGTACAACCAAAACCATTGAATTCTTCTATCGATGTAGCATTTCCTCCCAAGTTGTTACTCGTAAGACTAAAAGTAGATTGACCATTGAGTTGGAGACAGGCCATCAGAAGCATCAGAGAACTGACAATAAATTTTTGCATGGTATCTTTTTTTTGTTTGAAAGTGATACTGCAAATTTGCTTGTAAATCTCGGATAGGTGTTAGTGAATTATGACCAAAAAGTATTGATAAATGTTCAATTATTGACTTGATATTGTTTGGGAGTCATCCCAAATTTTTTCTTGAAGGCCTGTACAAAATTCGAAAAGTTTTCGTAGCCCGCCTCTTCGTACAATTCGATGGGGCGTTTGTGTTGGGTTTTGAGGAGCAGAGCGATGTGGTCCAATCTTTTTTCATTAAACCATTTGATTGGACTTTGCTGGTAAATTTTAAAAAACTCCCTTCTAAAAGTAGAGACACTCATATTGGATAGAAAAGCCAATTCGTCTAAACTCAACTTATTGAATTTATTGTTTTCAACAATTGTCGTTAATTTGCTGGTTTTGTGATCAGATTGTTGGATGATGCCATTGAGGAAGGCCGGATGATTCTGATAGCTTAAGTACAGCATAATCTCTTCAAACTTACTGCTCAAAATTTTCTGTTGGGTGGCGACTGGAAGGAGCATCATTTTTTCAAGTCCCAACACAAAGTGTTCAATAAAGGCATCGTAGGGAAAAACGTAAAAAGATTGTGATTTTCTTTTTTTGTTGTTGAACAATTGATGCCGTTCCAGGAAATCGAGTACGCTTTCATTGGAGAAAAATAACAAGATGCTTTTGTAACTCTTGTAGGATTCAGAAATCTTCTCGGTCATCAAACAGTTTCCAGATTTCATGATGAGGAAATGCTGCTGGTTGATTTGTACGCTGTGATCGTTCCCGTGTACTTCTTTGGTCCCTGCTCTTAGAAAGCTGATGACATTTTGAGATAAGCTGACTTTCGTTTTTTGAATGTTTTGTTCATTTCGGTAATTGAATAGTTGCAGTTTGGCCTGGGGAGCAAGCTTTAGGTCTTGAGGCAGATTGATGATGTCCATAGAATTATTCAACTCTTAAATAGTAGCGGCCTTCGATTTCAATGGCAATGATGCCTTGTTCTTTTTTGTAAAAGAGCCCCATTCGTTGGTTTGCAGATTGTCCATGCCAAACTTGGTAAAATACCTTACCATTGAGCTCAATTTGTTCTTTCCACTCAAAACGGACATTAGTGTTACCAAAAGGAGGGGCCTCCGTTTGATCGCCAATCGGGATGCTGGCTTTGAATGTTTCGTTTTGGGCAATACTGAGGTAAATGAACTCCGCGTTGTTCCCGTTTTGTTTTTCGATCTGTGGATTGATTTCGATCAACAATTCATTGCTTACAAAAGCAGAGGAGCGATTTTTATATTCATAATAGGCAAAGGCGGTAAAGGGTTTGACATCAATGCTTTCGCAAATATTGTATTCCTGCAAACGATAGGGCGTTGTTTCAATTTGATTGTTTCTATTGAAAACCAGATCGCTTTCACCGTCATTGAAAACCATGCTATTGGACTGATCTTCAATAGTATACTCCTGAAAGATGGGACTGAATTCGATGGCTCCCAATTTCTTGTGATCAGATTCATCACAGGAGAAACGCTTTTGACAGCTGTTCAGGAGGAAGACCAAAAGGAGCAATAAGACTGAATTTTGGAAATGGGACATGGTATTGGGTTGATTTTAGAAAATAGCTTTAGGCATAGATAACGTTTTGCATCGGGAAATTAATATTTATCTGTGTTGAAAAAAGCATTCAATTTATGATTGATTAGGGACCATGTTGTTTTGTTGAAACGAATCCTGGCAATTTGAATGATTTTTATACCTTTGGCCCCAACCAACATAATAAATATTTCGAAACCTACAAAACCACTGAAAATGTTTAAATTTTATCTCAGTTTTTTCCTCGTTTTGATGTTGTTCAGCAATTCACTGGATGCACAATCCAAAGAGGCGCCAAATGCATTTAGTTTCCGCTACGTTGCCACCAATTACGAATTTCCCATTGATGTCATCGGTCTCAATGATCTCCAACAATTCGGACATGGATTGGAAGTGGAGTATTTTCGTTATTTGAACGACTATCTGGATTTTAGCGTTCCCTTTCGACTTACGGGGGCTGAACTACCTATATCTGTACAGGGACTTGATATCACCACCCAAAAAGCTGGAGTTATGGGACTTGATGCTTTGCTGAATTTCAAAATTTACCAAGGCCAATTCTTTCGACCACGCGTTTTCGCGGGCGTTGGAGGCATCCTGACGGATTTGGAGGATCTTTCTCTGGATGTACCCATCGGATTGGGACTAAACTTCCGTTTGTCCGACGGCTTTTTCTTCAGTACAACAATGGCTTATCACATTAGCAATGAAGATTTTCGCGATCACATTAAGCTAGGACTTGGTTTCCGTTTGGCGGTTGAAGAGTACGAAGACCCCAAGCCAGAAATTAAAGACCGCGATGGCGATGGTGTAAGTGATTTGGAAGATGCTTGTCCAGATGTGGCGGGAACGGCGGCACTAAATGGTTGTCCTGATCAAGATAATGATGGTGTTGCGGATAAGGAGGATAAATGTCCGGATGTGGCTGGCCTTGCTGCTTTTGAAGGTTGCCCCGATACGGATTCCGATGGTATTATGGACAGTGAAGACAAGTGTCCCAACGATGCCGGACCTGCCGACAACAATGGTTGCCCAATCGTAGATAGCGATGGGGATGGTGTCAATGACAATGAGGACCAATGCCCCAATGAAATGGGAACAGCAGCCAATCAGGGTTGTCCAGAAAAGTCGTATACCTTGACCATTATGGCGAAAGACAAAATCACAAATGAAGGCATTCCCGGAACGACCGTCACGGTGCTCAACAGCAACGGTCAGACGGTACAAACCGGAACGACCAATAGCATTGGCCAAGTGCAGTTTACGGACATGACTGCCGACAGCTACACCATTAATGGAAAATTATACGCAGTGACTTTGAGCCCCGCAAGCATTGCCAGCACCGATTTTGGAGATGCCAGCTCCGTTGAGAAAATCCTTTACTATGATGATCCCAGCTTTATTGTACAAGGAAAAGTATTTTACTGTAACAGTACCCGACCCTTGTCCAGTGTCACCTTAAGTTTGAAGAGTGTCGTCAATAATTTCATGGCAACGACCGTGTCCGGTAGAGATGGAGCCTTCTCATTTAGCTTGAGTGATCGAACCACTTATGAGTTGTATGCGAAAAAAGAAAATTTCCTTTCTCAAGTGGTTGGCATCAATACCAATGAATACAATCGATCAAAATCTGTTTTTGTTCGTTTGGAAATTTGTGGGGACGAAGTGAAATGTGGAGAAGCCATTCGTTTGAACAATATTCTTTATGACAACAATAAAGCCTTCATCCGTGAAGATGCCAAGCCCGATTTGAACAAAGTGGTGCAATACATGAGAGACAATCCAGATGCCAAGATTGAATTGTCCTCTCATTCCGATAGTAGAGGCCGGGCGAGTTACAACTTGAAATTGTCTGATCGGAGAGCTAAAGCTGCTGCGGAGTATATCATTAAACAAGGCATTTCGGCTTCCAGAGTCATCAGTCAGGGATACGGTGAGACGAAACTGTTGAATCGCTGTGCCGACGGAGTAAGATGCTCCGATGCAGATCATCAAGCCAATCGTCGTACAGAGTTTAAAGCCATTTGTCCGGAATAAGAATACGGTATTTGGCTAAAGGCTTTCATCCCGAATTTTGGTGTCTACTGAAATTCGGGATGTCTTTTTTAGCAGGGCTCAGTATTTTATGACCAAATCCAAGTCCTTAAATTTCCTACTTTTTTGTTGTTGCCCAAAGTCAAATTCGAGCTGTAAATTCAGGTACTTTTTGGGTAAAAACTGAATGGAGGATTCCCCCGCAAAGTATATTAGATAGCTTTCATTTTGCTCCAATGATTGGAGCCCAAATGTGGCTTTGGTCAATCGTTGGATGCCATTTTGGTGATGAATGGGCTCTTCCCCCGAAGGGATTCTACCCTTAAACGGTAACCGGAAAGTGTACGGTAAGCTGGGGCCTACTGTATTGGCAAGATATTGAATGGGCATTTCGGGAGGAAAATACTGCGGTTGGTACCGTTCACAAGAAGCAAATAATGCATCGCTAGCCCCGTCATTGACCAAACACATGCCAAATCTCGAATGACCATTGTTTTTAAAGTTGGATCTTTCCCAGAGTCCAATATCCCTTGCGGCAGCTTCTCTGAGTTCATCCGGATCGACAACCCACAAAATTTCCAAAAAGCAATTGTCAAAGTAAAATTTTCGATTGATGGTTCCTTGCCCAAGATGTCGACGGCTACTGCCTTCGCTCCAGCCAAATTGGACGAGTTGATCGGCCTCACTGCCATTGGTCGTAGAAAAAATAAAAAGGTGGTCGATGATCATGGATTTGTTGATTTTAAAGGATATTCCCGTTGTGAAAATCGCTCCCCACTTGTCTTCCCAAGTCTTCAAAGACCGCTTCAATTAAATCGTCGTAATCATAATTTTGGATGGAGACACTTTCCAAGGAAACATCGTCGGGTAGGGCATCTGGATCTCCAGAGTCCAAATAGTTGAGGACAATTTCATCTTGCTTTTGACTTTGGTAGCTTTGATAAAATACGCGTTCGTTGAGTGCTAAGCTAGTAATGGAGAGGGTCGCTTCTGCACTGGCAATATAGCGATAGCTCGTGGTTTTGACGCGAGCCGTAATGGTTTCGTAAACTGGAATTTCTGTAACATTTCCCGAAGTATCGGTCTCCGTTTGGGTAGACACGATGATGTCTCTAGAATAGCTTTCGTAGCTGTCTTCGGTATCTTCATTGGTGTCTACATCTTCAATGCCATAGTGAATAATGTAATCGGTTAGTGAGTCGGGAAGATTATTGTTAAAGGTATTCCAAAGGTCAGAATTGTAGTCAACGGCGTCGACAAAGTGATCAAAGGTAAGCAGCGAACCGAATGAATGGTTAAAGTCGTATACCTTGAAAGTCCGATGCCCCAAGTCCAAGCATAAGTTTCGGAGGGATTCAATGTGGCTGTTATCGGTCGTATACTTTTCAATCTCTTTGGTGAGGGCATAAGCCTTGAAGACTTCATTTCGGGTGCCGCCCTCATCGTATCTTTTGATATAATTATCGAATTGATCGTGGTAGTGGTGGTAAAGTGCTACGTCAAAATCCTCCTTCCAGTCTACTGTATTGACTTTGGTCAATTCGAAGAGTTGCAATTGGGGATAGGTTTTGAATTTGGCTTGTCGCTGCTCAATTTTACTAATCTCTTTGTTGCCACTTAGCCACTTCTTGTAGTTTGGACTATCTCTGAGCGCTTTGAGTTGATTGGTTTTTTTGTCGGTCCAATTGGCAATCGATTCGATCATGATCCGAACTTCCTCTTCGGTCAATTTGGCTTTTTTGGCTTTAGCATCCAATTTGGATAATACCGAACCATATTTTCCCTTGTCATAAAGCTTTTGTGGGGAGGCACAAGCCACTAGAATGGAGCAAGCGATTCCGATCAAAAGTATTGTTGTTCTCATTGGGTAATTATTTATTTGT
>JBCCSR010000366.1:0-5772 GCA_039199865.1 Bacteroidota bacterium | reverse complement strand
CCGAATTTTAATTATCGCATTGAATTTTAACGAGTGGGGCAACTGATGCTGACTACTGTAAACAAAAAGATAAAGTGATCAACAAAAATTCGGAATGAATCCAACTTGATAGACGGGATGCATTTCATCCAGTTCAAGATTGTATACTAGCGTTTCAATGTTTAGTTTGTTGCTTACATTCTGTAATTCCAAAAGGAAAGTATGGGTCGTTTTGGCTTTGTTGATTTTATAGCTAAAACTCAGGTCAAAACGATAATAAGTTGGGTAACGGTCGGTATTGAGTAAGTTGAAATCATATACCGTGGTGCGGGTGAGTTGAGAGGTTTCCCGGTCGACAGGAGTCGTTCTGCGACCACCGGCAATAACGAATTTACTGTTTAATCCAAAGATCGATTGCTTTTTCCTTCCCACTGCCCATTCTTTACCGAGCAAAAGATTCAATTGATAGTTGCCATCGTAATTGGTGGAATAAGTCTGGCCGTTGTTGGGAACAAATTTACTTCGGTACAAGGACCCCGTAATCAAGTAATAATACCGACTGGAGAAAAACTTTTCAAAAGTCAAATCTACTCCATAATTATAACCAGTCCCATTGCTATTGGGGTTGATCAAATTGATCAAATCGTAGATATCCTCCGCATTGATTGCCGAGACGACACTCCCCTCTGCACTACTGATGGGCAAATCAAATAAGCGCTGGTAGTACGTCTCAATCTTCATCCGAATAAATTCGTTGAAGTAAAAGTCATAGCCCAGTACCGCATGAAAGGCTTTGGACAACTTCAAGTCTCTAGCTTGTGGGCGGAATGCTCCATTGGGGAGGGTTCCCTCTACAATGTACAATCCTAAATTATCCATTTTTGAATGCAAACCTGCCGCAACACTCAAGGCATTTCGATTGGAAATTTTCCACTCCAAAGCCAAGCGAGGTTCTACCGAAAAAGTATTGTTGAAAAATAGATGCGCATAATGCAAACCGGAGTTAATCGTCAAATTATTCATGCGGTGTTTCCAATGACCATAAACTTGCAAGAGCTGAGAAGATCCCTTATTGCTAAAATGATTTTCCAATTCAAAGGTAAATGGATTCAAGCTCGACGACTGATAATCAAAAAGCATGTGGTTGAACACAAAGCCCGTTCTGATGGTATTGCGCGCATTCAACTTTCGATTGTAATAAGAACTCAGACGAGCAGAATTGCTATTCAGGGTTTCATCAAAACGAACCGTTTTTTCATCATTGTTTTCGAGATTAAAAAAATAGTCAAATTCGCTGTAGCGATTTAAGGAAACAGAAGCGACCGAATGTACATAGCTGTTATCGGAAAGCAAATATCGATGACTCAAGCCGAGCGTTCCGACGCTTTGCTTGTCCACAAAGCCTTCGCGATCATCGCTGAGTGCCCACTCCGAAGAGTCTCTAGGAGTCAAACGAGATTCATTGATTCCGGCCAAAGCAAAAATAGAAAATAAACCTGCCTTACGAGTGGGCAGATTTACCTTGAAGGAAAGATCTTGATATTTGGGTTTGGTATCGCCAACCAAATTAATGCCAATGCTATTTAAGACATCGAGGGTAGAATAGCGATAATTCAATAAGTAAGACGCTCGCCCTCCCTTTCGAAAAGGTCCTTCAATCCCTGCCTCAATACCCAATAGACCAATCATAAAAGCATGCTCTCTTTTTTCGTTATTTCCCTTTCTCATTCTAAGGTCAAAAACACCAGAAAGAGCATTGCCAAACTCGGCGGGAAAGGCGCCCGTATAAAAATCGGAGTTGTTCAAAATGGTGCTGCTGAGCATACTAATAGAACCACTAGAATTGCCGATAGAACCAAAGTGATTGGGGTTGGGAATTTCGATACCTTCCAATCTCCAGAGGACACCTTTGGGAGAGTTGCCTCGAATCACAATTTCATTCGATAGACCATCTCCTCCTCCAACGCCTACTCCGGCAAAACTTTGTGCCATTCTAGCGGGGTCAAACTGTCCGGCAGCATAACGACTCGTTTCCTCCACTGAGAAGGTACGACTGCTTACTGAGGCCAGTTGATTGATCGCTTTTTTCTTATCTTGCTTGGCTACTACAACCACCTCATTCATTTTGATGCTAGCCTCCGTCATTTCAATGTTAAGTACCAATTCTTTTCCGGTCGTTAACAATACATTATTGAGTAAAACGGGCTCGTAACCCAAGTAAGTCACTTCAATATTTAATCGTCCAACGCTGACGTTTTCCAATTTAAAATAACCATCCAAATCAGTGCTGGTGCCAATAATGGGCACTGTTTCCAGTAGCCGAATATTGGCACCAATCAAAGGGTTTTGGCTATCCTTGTCGACAATAGAACCTCTGATGTTTTGCTGGTACTCTTGCGCAATAAGCATCCAGCTATTGCACAGCAGTAAGGCCAGGGTAAAAACATACTTAATATTCATTGATTGACTCATAACAATACAACTGTCTTCTTCAAATTAAATAAATGAATAATGTAGGTCTGGTTGTCTTTTTCGTTTTGTTGGATCAATTAGGCTACTTTTCGGTTGGCATCCGACACCTGGTTCTGCTGAATTTCTGGAACAGGCAAGCCTTTGTGTTCAATAATTTTTTCACCAAAGAGTCGCTCGGGATCAATGCCTCTGGACCGGCAGTATTCCAATAATCTGTCAGACTCGACAATCGGTTTCGACTCATCCGTATACTTGATCGAACTGATGTATTTTAACCAAGGCTCCATGCCCATGGCGTAAACAAAGACACTGCTTGGGTTGAAAAGGTCGATCAATGATCTGGACTGTTCAAAATCACATCCCGCCAAGCGTCTACTTTGGTCTTTTTCCCGATCTAGCGTATCTGGAAGGATCGGCCCGTAAAGCCAGGAACAAGGTGCTCCTTCACATTCCATTCCCAAAAATAAAATGTCTATATCTCCAACTTCATCGTAGATCCGCTCGTAGAGTCGAGGTTCTACATTACAGGAGTCTGCGGCAAAAATCATCTTGTAGCCATCATTTTTGAATTGTACCATGTGGCAGAGTTTGGATCGGATATCCAAATCACAATGTTCCCCCATAAATGGCAAACCGATAATGGAGCAATCTTCGAAATCCAAAGTTTCCATCTCCCCAAGCTCAATAATATTGTTGAACCCTACGCGCTCAAACATAAACTTCAAACTGGGATCTTGTAGCCCTCCTCCATTACATTTGGGAACGATGATATTTTTAATCTTGTGGCGGATGCGCAGTAAAGTCTCAAATAAGATGTGGTCCTGATGATTGTGGGTAAACAATACATAATCAATTTCCTCCGGCAAATCAGAGAAAGTATATCTGGAAACATCCGCATCATACCCATAACTAATCACGGGATCGACGAGGATACTTGTCTTTCTGGTTTCAACCAAAATAGCGGCATGACCAAAATAGCGTGTCAATACGCCATCGCCATCGTAGGGTTCGTAAGAAGAAGGCGCTTCGGTGGTAAGGAAAGATTGGAATAGTGCTTCTTGCTCCGGTTGGATATTCAAAATGTCTCGAATCTCGTGATAAGGACGGGCCACATCGGTCATACTAAACAATTCTTCGATCTTCCGACTTTTGAAAGGCAAGTCAAAATGAAGCGTATCGGCGTCCGGTAGCTTGGGAGTACTCAACACGAAGGAACGCGAATCGTCATCGTGAACTAAAAAGAGGTTAAAGCTCTGCAGGGATTCGTTGTAATATTTACTTTTATACAATAGTGGCTCGAAAAAACGGAAAGAAGCATTATTGTTCAAATCGTAGTACAACTCGATCAAGCCACGTAAGTTTTCGGGAACTTTGGGATAAACGGAAGTTAGGGCGTGCCCATCTTGCTCTTTGAGTAGATCATTTAAGGTATCCAAATCCTCACAAAGCTGAAGCAAATCAGCACACTCTTCCAGGGTGTTGTCCCGTAAAGCTTCGATCTCATCCACTCTTTTGCCATCATAATCAATAAAAGGGCCACCCAACATTTTAGGACTCTTTACCGCTGCTGCGTGAATGGCAGGATTCTGAATATAGGAATTCATGATCTTTAAATGCCTTCCACGAATATTCAAAGCTGCGGTGGCCGGAGAAACAAGATGCGCCCATGCATACCATCCATCAATCAATGCTTCAATAGCAAGATTAGGACGAACATAAACAAGGTCACTGTCTTGTATCTTATTTGTTATGTTTTCCATAATTTAATTTTTATCTTTTTTGTATTGTTTAAATCTATTTTCAGTTTTAGTAAATTGTACCTTGCCAGATATCTCGAAAGTCAATACCTCGCGATATCAGATGATGAGCTTTGGCTTAGTCTAAGAAAATTTAAAGTGGTAGGTTTTGTATTCGAACGATGATACTACAAATCTATCCTAAGGGCCGATAAAATGCACGGACAAATATGCATTGCAAGATTTCATCATTTTAAGCCCACCCAAGTAACACATCATAATAACCCGCTGATAAACAAATACTTACCTAAAATAATTCTAGACCAAAAGATTACAAAACTGAGCAACTCAAACAATAAATAGCTATCATATCCCCGTTTTAAAATCGTCCTTTTGTTCCAATTAAAACGGGGATCTTTTGTAGCTTTAACCCAACTATTTGACAGAGAATCACCGCGTTAGCGTCGACAGATTTCACAAAAGTTGAGGGTAAACGTGGATGATAGCTAATTACTAGCTCCATCCCCAAGAGCTAGGCAACGCCAGGTCTGACCTGGTTTTCTCCTCTGCGCTTGTTGTGATTGATCGCCAGATCTACTGCCTGTAGCGTTTTGATTTTATCTTTAGATCTTACCAAAAATCGGATATAGTTTTCCTCTCCTCTTTGCTGGCTGATCATGCGAACATTAATGCTTTTGGTAGCCGTAATAATTCTGTTAATGGTCTTCTTCGACCTTTTCTGACAAGCACCAATGATATTGACAATGGCCAAATCATTTTCCAAATGAATCGTGGCATAATCTCTGAGCATGCAGACAATTTTGCCCAAATTGCAAGACGAATTGACCACCACCACAAAAGATTGATGCGCCATTGACATCATATCTATTTCTATCTGGCAAGTCTTAAATGCATCAAATACTTTGGCGTAAAACTGATGGATGGATAAAGTATTGTTAGAAACAATATTCATCAAAACTTCATCGTCTTTTGAGGAGATAGCACTTTCCACTTCTCGCTTACAATCGTGACTGATCAAAGTGCCTTCCGTATAAGGATCAAAAGTATTTTTAACTCGAACGGGGACATTGGCTTCCTGAGCCGGAGTAACACAGGCCGGATGCAATATCTTTGCACCAAAAAAGGCCAAATTTGCCGCTTCATCAAAAGACATTTCCCTAATGAGTTCCGTCTGTTTGACGTAGCGTGGATCGTTGTTATGGATACCATCGATATCCGTCCAAATTTGGATTTCCTCTGCCTTGACCATTGCACCAATGATGGTAGCCGTGTAGTCACTTCCTCCTCTTCCCAGATTACTCACATGGCCAAAAGCATCTTTACAAATGTATCCCTGCGTGATAAACAAATGTTGATCTTGTCCATTCAAATACTTGGGCAAACTTTCTTTGATGTAAGTATAATCTGGACAATTGTCTTCATTCGTTTTCATAAATTCAAGCGCTGGCAATAAGCTGCTTTGGACTCCTGACTCTTGACACAAAATCTGAAATAGTGCAGTTGAAATTAATTCTCCTTGAGCGGAGATAATTTTTTCGTTAGTTGGGGAATAAGGCAATTCAAT
>JBCCSR010000365.1:0-5772 GCA_039199865.1 Bacteroidota bacterium | reverse complement strand
GGTCGATAATTATCGCCAAACCCATGTTCAACTTTTGTATAACGGACAATTGGATCAGCAATGGCGTTTTGATCTGGCGGGACATTATACCAGAGGAAAAGGCTTTTTTGAACTCTACAAAGCCGAAGAACTCTTGAGTGATTTCAACGTACCAATAGTAGATCTTGGAGCAGTTTCTGACCTCATCCAACGCCGTTGGCTGGACAACCATTTTTATGGCATCACTTCTGCCCTGCATTATCTCTCGGAAGACCAAAGGACTAAGGTAACCCTGGGAGGGGCACTCAATAACTATCGAGGTCGCCACTTTGGTGAGATCATCTGGACGGACTTGACCAAGGATCTAGAAGAACCAACCATTTATTATGACAATGATGCTGAAAAATTTGATTTTAATATCTACGGAAAAATCAATTATCAGCTGACGAATGCACTCTCGGGTTACGTGGATTTACAGTTTCGCTATTTGAAATATCAATTTGAAGACGGATTGAGGATTCCCAGAGAAGATCAACTGTCTTTTTTAAATCCCAAGCTAGGACTGGTGTACCGATTGACGGATCAGAGCAGACTGTACGCTTCCTTTGGCGTGGCCAATCGGGAGCCCAATCGCAGTGATTTCACTGAAAGTAGTATCGGAAGTCGACCTAACCCAGAGACTTTGTACAACACCGAATTGGGCTACCGTCAGAACTGGAAAAAAGCCATGTTAGGGGTCAATCTCTACCACATGCTTTATGATGATCAGTTGGTATTGACCGGACGAATCAACGATGTTGGAGAATACACGCGTCGCAATGTTGACGATAGTTATCGACTCGGAGTGGAATTAGAGGGAATGATCATGCCCGTGAATGCATTACAAATTGGTGGTTCATTGACTTTGAGTCAAAACAAGATTAGCTCCTTTACCGAGTTTATTGATGACTGGGACAACGGTGGTCAGATTGCGGTCAATCACGAAAATACAGATTTGGCTTTCTCACCAAATATCATTTTTGCGGGAGAAATATCCTATGATGTCTTGTCAAAGTTGAGCAATCAGTCTTTAACAGTAGCCTTGGTCAACAAATACGTTGGGTCACAATTCATTGACAACACTTCCAATGACAATACGCGATTGGATGCCTACACGTTTTCGGATCTTCGCATCAACTACAAGGTACAGGCGGCTCCATTTAAAGATTTGGCAATCACCCTGTTGGTTAGAAATATTTTTAACAGTAAATTTTCCACCAATGCTTGGACTTATCGCTATAGCTCTGCGGGTTTTGATGCCCGTCCCGATAATCTCAATGCTCAACTAGAAGGTGGTGCCATCTACAACCTTACTGGTTTATTCCCACAGGCTGGGACTAACTTTTTGCTTGGGGTAACTTTGGGCTTTTAACTTTTTTCAGTCGAACTGGCTCCAAAACCATCACGGCGAGTGGAGCCAGTTTGATGGAAAGGTGGTGATCTCGATGATGCCATTGGGCTTTCACCGCTTTTAACTTCCCTTCATTGAGTTGCCCACTTCCCCCGTATTTGGTTTCATCCGAATTAAAGATTTCCACCCACTGTCCGCTTTGAGGGACCCCAACCTGATACGGGCTGCGAACGACGGGCGTCAAATTACAAACGATGACCAAAGGCTTGGTTTTGGCATCTCCTTTTCTAAGGTAAATTAAGACACTATTTTTGTGGTCACTATAATCAATCCATTCAAAACCTTCCTGGCTGAATTGAAATTGGAAAAGGGCTTTCTTGTGCTGATACAGCAAATTGAGTTCTTGAATCAATAACTGCATGCCTTTGTGCAATGGACGGGACAATAATTCCCAGTTTAAACCCCATTCAAAATTCCATTCACTCGTCTGGGCAAATTCACCACCCATGAAAAGCAATTTCGTACCGGGATGGGTAAACATGTAGGCGTAGAGTAGGCGCAGGTTGGCAAAGCGTTGCCATTCATCGCCCGGCATCCGACTGAGTAGCGATCCTTTACCGTGGACGACCTCATCATGAGAAAGGGGCAACATAAAGCTTTCAGAATAAGCATAAACCATGGAAAAGGTCAGCTCATTTTGATGAAACATCCGATAGATCGGGTTGCGTTTGAAGTAGTTGAGGGTATCGTGCATCCAACCCATCATCCACTTTTGACCAAAGCCCAAACCTCCGGTGTAAGTGGGGCGGGAGACACCAGTCCAAGAGGTCGATTCTTCGGCAATGGTGACTACATCGGGATATTCTGCATAGACCGTTTCATTGAATTCCTTCATAAAAGAAATGGCCTCCAAATTTTCATTGCCTCCGTGGATATTGGGAATCCACTGTCCTTCGTCTCGGGAGTAATCGAGATAGAGCATGGAGGCAACTGCGTCGACACGTAAGCCATCGGCATGGTAAAGATCCAGCCAAAATAGCGCATTGGAAATGAGGAAAGAACGGACCTCATTACGACCATAATTGAAAATACAACTCTTCCAGTCGGGGTGAAAACCTTTGCGTGGATCTTCGTGATCATACAAATGGGTGCCGTCAAAATCGGCCAAGCCATGCGCATCGGCAGGGAAGTGGGAGGGAACCCAATCGAGCAGAACACCGATTTCGGCAGTGTGGCAGGCATCAACCAGTGCCATAAACTCCTCCGGTGTTCCAAAGCGACTGCTGGGCGCAAAATAGCCCGTAATTTGATAGCCCCAGGAAGGCGAGTAAGGATGTTCCATGACCGGCATCATTTCGATATGCGTAAAGCCCATTGATTTGACGTATTTGACCAGCTCATCAGCCATTTCCAAATAGGATAGGGAGCGGTCAATCGCATATTTTTTCCAAGAACCGAGGTGAACTTCGTAAACCGAATAGGGCTGACTTTCGTCAGCTTTCTTTTTTCTGGTTTTTAGCCAGGCTTTGTCTTTCCATTCATAGTCTAAATGCCAAACAATCGAAGCCGTATCGGGGGGGATTTCCCAACGACGGGCATAGGGATCTCCTTTTTCCAGAGGGCGTCCAGTAGGGGCATACATGTGGTATTTGTAAACGGTACCATGGCCAATATCCGGGATAAAACCTTCCCAAATACCAGAATTATCCCATCGGGGAAAAAGGGGATGTACTCCGGGGGTCCAGCCATTAAAATCGCCAATGACCGACAATTCTCTTCCATTGGGTGCCCAAACGGCAAAATAAGTTCCTTTTTCCCCTTCGTATTCCATAGGATGGCTCCCCAAACGCTCGTAAATGCGAAAGTGTTTGCCAGATCGGAAGAGATGAATGTCCATATCGGAAAAAAGAGTAGCATGCTTTGTTTGACTGGTTTTTTGCATGGATTTTTTTTTGCAAAGGTAAACATTTTACCCTTGACAATAGAAATACTTCGTTATATTCACCGAACAAATTTTGTTGTCAACCATTCAAATACTTCCCTAAAATGATTCAAGCCTTGAGGACTCCCACTGCCCGTTTTGATCAGTTATCCGATTACCCTTTCTCTCCCAATTATTGTGATGTAGGGGATGGGTTACAAATGCATTATGTAGACGAAGGTCCCAAAGAGGCGGCGCCGATTCTCTTGTTGCACGGAGAGCCCAGCTGGTCTTATTTGTATCGCAAAATGATTCCCATTTTGAATACCGGACAGTATCGAGTGATTGCTCCTGATTTGATCGGTTTTGGAAAATCGGATAAACCCCTTGAGAAAACGGCCTACACCTATCAGAGTCATCTCAATTGGCTCAGCCACTTGATTAGCCAATTGGATTTGCAAGGCATTAATTTGTTTTGTCAGGATTGGGGTGGTTTGCTCGGATTGCGCATCCTTACCGAACAGCCCGAACGATTTGCCCGAGTAGTGGTGGCCAATACCTTCTTACCCACCGGAGCGCGCAAAGCCTCGGATGCCTTTTTACAGTGGCAACATTTTTCCCAGACCGCCCCAGAATTTCCCGTTGGGAATGTATTGGATATGGCCACGATTTCCACGCTTACGCCGGAGGTGAAAGCCGCCTACGATGCTCCCTTTCCCGATGAAAGTTACAAAGCGGGGGCGCGCCAATTTCCCATTTTGGTACCAATAGAAGAGAGTGATCCGGAGGCGATCAAAAATCGAGCTGCCTGGAAAAAATTAGAAAATTGGGATAAACCAATGTTGACGTTATTTAGCGATTCCGATCCAATTACCAGAGGAGGAGACCAGGTATTCCAAAAGCTAGTGCCCGGAGCAAAGGGGCAAGCCCACCAAGTCATCGAGCAAGCGGGTCATTTTTTACAAGAGGATAAGGGGGAAGAGATTGCTCGTTTGGTCTTGGCTTTTATTGAGCAATAATTTTTGGTGGAAAGACTCGAATCGAATTGGGGTGATCTAGCTGACGCAATCCAGATGGATTCGAGTCCTTCCCTGGCTGGCTGAGCGTTATACCAGTGCTTTTAACAGGGTAAAGGCTACTTTTCCTGCCGACTGGATGTTGTCTTGTAAATAGGTTATTTTTTGATCCATCGTCGTTTCCGCTTCCACTTCTTTCATGAGGTCGACAAAAGCTTGTTTGTCTTTTTTCTTGGGAAGCAATTCATGGATTCTGTCTCTACTGAGGTTGCCTACCGCGGCGATTTCGGTGGCGAGCTGTTTGTTGGTCAAATCGGCTGCTTTTCTGGCGGCAGCGCTAAATCGATTGGTGGCCATTTGTTTTGATTTTTGTGATGGAGGAATTATTTGTTGTTATTGTTATCGGGTGATGGAGATAAAGGTGCGCTGGGCGTCGTGAGATTGGGATTGATGGTTGACGTTTTGTCATTGATCTTTTCTAACTCACTCTGTAAAGTTTGTAGAATGTTGCTGGGCAAATTGACATTACCGCTACTATCTTCTGCCGCAAGGCCATTGACAATGCCTAGGGCGCCATCAATTTTGGTAGTAAAATTACTGAGCTTGGATTGAAGTTTCTGAGTAGCATTGTTAACCCCCAATACGCCAAGCAGCCGGTCTTGTTCTTGAGAGACTTTGGCGGCCGCTTCCAAGCGACCCGTGATCGTACTTTGTCCTCGAACCAGTTCGGCGTAAGCGGCGCTCAATTCCGCAATGGTTTCCGAACGCGCTTGCTCGATGGGTGCCAATAAGGATTGTCTTCTGGAATTCATCTCCGTATGGGCAGCTTCCGCAAAATCGAGGATCAACTTGGCGGGGCTATCGGTACCAAGGAGAGAATTGATGTGAATGGTTGCAGCCGTAATTTTATCGTCTTCCACATAATCGGAAACGACTGTTTTGACCACCCCTTCTTCTGAATCTCTAGACTGATTGAGTGCATTTACCAGTTTTTGGCTGGCTTCGCCGGCTTCAGATGGGTCAGTGAGGTATTCGCTGAATACGTCTTTGATTTGATTTTGCAGGCTTTCATCAATCTTGGAAGTATTTTGTAAAAGTTGTAAGATTTGGGAAGTGCCCAAAAAGTTTTTTAGGAACAAGGGTTCCCAAGTATTGGTCAGGAAATCTTCCACCTTTTTCTTTTCAACATCAAAATAACGTTGGATGGCGAGCTGATGTAAATGCTCCATTTCGGTGATTCTATTGCCTACATCAGCGGAGAGTTGAACAGTAGATTGACGGATGACGGAGCCACAGCTGGACAGGAAGAAGACGAGTAGAAAAAGGGACAATAAAGAACTTGGTTTCCCTTTTTTCATTGGTGGTCTCCTAAAATGAGTTTTCATTGGTATTGGATTTTAGGATAAAGTTAAAAGGATTTAGCGCGCTAAATATAGTAAAAACATTTTATGTTTAAGGCCTCATCC
>JBCCSR010000364.1:0-5787 GCA_039199865.1 Bacteroidota bacterium | reverse complement strand
CAGCAATGGCTTTTGCCTCTATTCAAGATGCGTCCGCTTTGGATAGTCTTCAATCATTATTGAGAGATGACATTGAGGAGGTCAGAGTAGCCGCGGCTTATGCCATTGGTCAAATTGGATCAGAACGAGGAAGTTCGGCTTTGGTAGAAGCGTTTGTAAGAGATTCTTTAGCAGATAATTTTGTTTTTCGAGCGGCCTTGTTAGAAGCTATTGGTAAATGCGGACCAATTCAAAACTTGAAATTTATTGCTACTGCTGGTCCTTATTACCGCACAGATACCACTTTGTTGGAGGGGCAAGCCTGGAGTATTTATCGTTATGCGTTGCGTCGCATGGTGCTTCCCGAGGGAACGGATCGCATGGTACGTTTTCTGACAAAAACGGGCTATCCTGATCGTGTTCGCTTCATCGCTGCCAATTACTTGTATCGAGTTCCCAAACTACAACTAGATTCGTTGGCGGTTGATGGATTAGCCAAGTTGGCCAGTATCGAGCGCGATCCCAATATTTTACTTCCGTTGGCCATTGCTTTGGGAAAAAGTAAAGCGGAAGTGGGCCTCCGTGCTTTAGAACAAATGTATGGTAGTGCAAAGGACTATCGAGTCAAATGCAATGTGATTCGAGCGCTAGGGAATTTTCCTTATGAACAAGTCAATTCTATTGTTTTAGGAGCCTTGGACGATACAAACCTACACGTAGCGATTACCGCTGCTCAGTTTATGGTAGACTACGGCAATCCCAGGGAAGCCAGGAATTATTGGCAAAAGGCCAAAGCAGAAGTCAATTTGCCTTGGCAAGTAAGCACGCGTTTATTGACCGCTGCCAATCGGCATATTCCTGGGTATTTCGTAGCGACCAGGGGCAATATCAATCAAGAAATCAAGCAACGATTGTTAGACCCGGAGAGAAATGTGTACGAAAAGTCTGCTCTGATGAGGGCACTTGGTGAATTTGGTTGGAACTATCGGTTTATCAAAGAAGAAGGCTATGCTTCCGACAAAACCATCGTCCGCTCTGCCAGCGTAGAGGCCTTGGCCAATATTGTTCGTCAGCCGGAATTTGACAAGTTTTTTGGCTTGGGAGCTCGTCGGGTAAAAAAAGATATGGCGGCCCATTTTCAGGAAGCCATCGAGCGCGGAGATATTGCCATGATGACCCATGCCGCCAGCGCACTACGCGAGCCCTCGCTCGATTTCATAGCCGTAGTGGATAGCATAGACTTTATGACCGAGGCATTAAATAAGTTGAAACTGCCCAAAGAAACGGAGATCTACTACGAGTTGAAGAAAACCATTGACTTTTTTATTGGAAAAAAGGGAGAAGAGAATCCACCTCCTGAGTACAACCATCCACTGGATTGGGGCATGATCAATGATATTCGTGATGACGCCACTGCAACTATTGCTTTGGGGAGTGGGGCTTCAGCAAAAACCGTTAAGCTGAAACTCTTCAAAGATAAAGCTCCGGGTTCTGTGGCCAATTTTATTCAACTGGCTAAAAATAACTTCTTTAACGGCAAAAATTTTCATCGAGTCATTCCCAATTTTGTCATTCAGGGAGGATGTCCTAGAGGCGATGGCTACGGTGGGCTCGATTATTCCATACGCTCCGAGCTACCTCCTTTGAACTATGACGATGAAGGTTATGTAGGAATGGCCTCTGCGGGCAAACACACCGAATGCACCCAATGGTTTATCACTCATGCGCCAACGCCTCATCTGGATGGCCGTTATACTATTTTTGCTAAAGTCATTGAGGGAATGGAGGCAGTTCATCAGGTGCAGATAGGAGACGTGATAACCAGCATTACCATCAACTAATACCAAATTATTAAAATCAACTTAACATCGATGAAATCAACTTCACTTACGGAAAAACATATTGAACTAGGGGCTAAGATGGCCCCGTTCGCTGGGTACAATATGCCCATTTCTTATTCAGGAATTCAAGAAGAACACCATATGGTGAGGAGCAATGTCGGTGTTTTTGATGTCTCCCACATGGGAGAGTTTATCGTACGCGGAAAAGAAGCATTGGATCTTTTGCAATTTGTGACCAGTAATGATGTTGCAAAGCTGGAAATTGGTGATGCTCAATATTCTTGTTTGCCCAACAAAGATGGCGGCATCGTTGACGATTTACTCATTTATCGCTTGTCAGAAGACCAGTGTGCTGAAGGGGAGCGTGCATACATGTTGGTGGTCAACGCTTCAAATATCGAGAAAGACTGGAACTGGATTGCCGCGTTCAATAGCTATGAGGCGAAAATGATTAATATCTCTGACCAGACTGGTTTGTTGGCCATCCAAGGGCCCAATGCTACCGCCGCTCTGCAAGGCTTGACAGATGTTGAGCTCAAGGGATTAAAATACTACACCTTCACAAAAGGAAAAGTGGCAGGAATTGATAATGTTTTGATTTCCGCTACGGGATACACCGGAGCCGGCGGCTTCGAGCTTTATGTTCAAAATGAGCAATTACTCGACTTGTGGAATGCTATTTTTGCTGAAGGGAAGTCTTTAGACATTAAGCCCATTGGACTTGGGGCTCGAGATACTTTGCGTTTGGAGATGGGTTACTGTTTGTATGGGAATGATATTGACGACCATACTTCTCCCATTGAGGCAGGTCTAGGATGGATTACCAAAACCAAAAAAGGAGCCTTCAATTCCTGCGAAATATTCAAGCAGCAACGCGCTGAGGGTATCAAACGCAAATTAGTCGGATTTGCTCTCACGGATCGTCGAGTACCTCGGCATGGTTATACCATTGAAAATGCGGAAGGACAGGCCATTGGAACCGTTACCTCAGGTACCCAGTCTCCTTCCTTGGGCAGTCCTATCGGTATGGGTTATGTTGAGAAAGCTTATTCTGCCATTGACACGCCTATTTTCATTGCAGTTGGCAAAAAGAAGCTGGCAGCAAAGGTGGTCAAGCCTCCATTTTATAAAGCGGATTAAATGTTGTATTCCAGACATTAGACCTTGCTCAGATACACAATTCCTACAAAAAATCAGTCATTTTGTGAACAAAGCGGACCAAATTTTGATTTCACCATTGTAATTGCTAACTTTCAGTAAGTTCTGAAAGTTTCAAATTGGTAAGTGTAGAGATTTCCTCCTGCAAAAATATTCAAGAATCCGTTCCTAAGGATGAGACCATTCTCGGGACAATAAGGAGTCGTAGCTGCCAATTCCATCAACAAATTTGGTTTAACTTTTTCGGGAATTTCCTGAGTCAAAAAAGTCCACAATGACAGTAATTGAAGGAAAAGAGAAATTCATTAAATCCTGGGGGGCATTAGGTACCGACTGGGGAATCAGCAGAACCATGGCACAAGTGCATGCCCTTTTATTGGTTTCTCCACAACCCTTGTGCGCGGATGAAATCATGAGTCAGCTGCAAATTTCTCGGGGAAATGCCAATATGAACATTCGCGCCCTCATCGATTGGAGGCTCGTCCACAAGGAATTGAAGCCAGGAGAGCGTAAAGAATTTTTTATTGCGGAAAAAGACATGTGGGAAATTGTCAAAAGAATCATTATCCAACGCAAAAAGAGAGAGTTGGAACCGATGTTAAGGGTCTTGGATGAGGTTTCTAGCGTAGACGGGATGTGTGAACATTCCAAAGAGTTTTGCAGTGTGGTGCGCGACCTAAAATTATTCTCAAATAAAGCGGATTCCGCTCTGGATACCTTAGTCAAAGCGGATTCAAATTGGTTTGTAGGGAAGTTCCTCAATTTGATTAAAGACCGCAGTTAGCAGGGGGATGAAATCGGGTACTTAAATTTCTTTAGTGCCCCTAAATTCCTTAATTTGTGCGCTGAATCTTAACCAATTTTCAACAAAGCCAAAGGATGGGCTAACCGAGATCCCATCCTAAATCTTTCAGCGCCATGAGAATTAAGCCCTTCCAAGCGGTTTATCCTAATTTCGACTATATCACCTCCTCAGACTCCTTTTTTGATACAGTCAAATTTCAATTTCCTGAGTACAAACAGAGTGGTTTTTTCCATAAAACTGCTCAAGAAGCCCTTTATATTTACCAAATCACCAATCAATTGCGAACCTACATCGGTATCATCGCTTGTGCTGATATTCGTGATTACACCGAAGGTAAAATTAAAAAACACGAAAATACTTTATCGAGCAAAGAGCAACAGCAGATGCATTTGATGTTGAGTCGGGAGGCTGCGGTCAAGCCCGTCTTGCTCACTTATCCCCCCGTTGATGCAATTGATTCGTTGCTAAAATCATATATCATTGACAAACCTTGTTTTTACACTGTAGAACTTAAGAAAGGAAAAGAGCGACATTCCTTTTGGGAAATACGAGAAGGAACAGTTATTCAAGAACTGCAGAAACATTTCTCCAAACATGTCCCCTACACTTACATTGCCGATGGACATCACCGAACCTCTACCTCGGCTTTGATGCACGAGAGAATGCGCAACAAGGAGGTTGATAAAGAATACAACTTACTATTGAGTGCATTTTTCCCGACCCCCGAAATTGAAATTCACGATTACAATCGAGTTGTAGAGGGGCTCAATGATTGTACACTGACCACCTTTATGGCCAAACTCTCCCAGTTGTTTGAAATTGAAATTTTGGAAAAGAAGCGGAAGCCAAAGGAAAAACATGAGATCATTATGTTTTTAAATCGAGAATGGTTTCAATTGAAATGGCGAAAGCGCATCTTGAAGACCCACGAAGGAAATGGAGTTATTCTGGATGCGAATTTATTGGATGAAAAGGTGCTGCGAGATATCCTGGGTATTGAAGACGTCAGGACTGATGTTCGAATCAAGTATGTTGAAGGGCCGAAAGGATTGTCGGAGCTACGTGGAAAAACCATAAAGAATGAAAATCGGGTCGCCTTTTGTCTCTATCCGGTTCAATTGGCCGATCTTTTTAAAATCGTCAATGAAGGGAAAACAATGCCTCCCAAGTCAACCTGGTTTGAACCTCGGATGCGGAATGGCCTAATTGTTCATGAGTATTAAAACCCCAATAAAGATGAGAAAAATAAGTGCCGATTGTATTTATCCAGTTAGCAGTCCTGCCATTGAAAAAGGAGTTGTCGTTCTTGATGAGCAGGGAAAGATTTTAGCGATTGAGCCTCGCGATCAACATGATTTGACGAGTCTGGAAATACATCAAGGAGTTATTGTTCCTGGTTTTATCAATACCCACTGCCATCTAGAGTTGTCTCACATGAAAGGAAAGGTAAATACCGGAACAGGCTTGATTCCGTTTATTACCAATGTGGTCCAATTCAGAGATGTACCCCAGGAAGAGATTCTGGCTGCTATTGAAAATGCAGATCAGGAAATGTACGAGGAAGGCATTGTTGCCGTCGGAGACATTTCCAATAAGACGGATACGGCGGCTCAGAAGGCCAAAAGCCCTATTCGGTATTACACTTTTGTAGAAATGTTTGATTTCTTACAAGATGCTAATGCACAGCAAGAGTATGAGAAGTATGAAGCGGTCTATGATCAGCATGAGCATTCCGAGAAAAATCGAAAAAGTTGTGTTCCACATGCTCCTTACTCGGTATCTCCCAGTCTTTTTCAAAAAATAAATGAGCGCAATCAGAAGCATTCTACCGTTAGTATCCACAATCAGGAGACCCCGCCGGAGAACGAGCTTTTTCTGACCAAAACGGGCGGATTTATTGATTTTTATCAAGGCTTTGGAATTGCATTAGACCATTTCCAGCCCAATCAAAAAACAGCCATTCATTACGCTTTGGCCTTCTGAGCCGCCGTATCCGTCTTATTG
>JBCCSR010000363.1:0-5788 GCA_039199865.1 Bacteroidota bacterium | reverse complement strand
TTGCTGATGCCATAGATGTATCCATCCTGCACGTTGAAGCCTGCTCCATTATAGCCAGAAGAGGCCGGACCAACCGTTACATAATTACCGGTCAGTACATCTAATGTTTTCAAGCTGCCCAAAATGACTTGAAACAAAGTACTGTTGCAGGTAAAGGCATCACTGCAACTGGCATTACCAGAACATTCCGTGTCGCCACAATCGATGAAACCATCGTTGTCATCGTCGATTCCGTTATTACAAATTTCTTGTGCCTGCAAGCAAGAAATGCTCAAGAAAAAGAAGGCCCAAAAAAAACATCTTTTCGAAAGGTTATATCTATTCATTGGGATATATGGGTTATAATGATTAATCGTATTTTATTGGAAGCACAAAATGCTATCAAGCTGTTTAATAAATGTAGGAACTGGCGTTTACCGTGATCGTTTCTGATGTTCCATCGGTATAGATAATTTCAATGGTTTTCATCACTTGATCACTGGAAATAGAGAAGCCAGTATCGTCTGGAAGAAACGTATTGGAAATGGATGGATAACAATTGTTAGAACGAGTGTCTCCAGCATTACTGTTGAACCCGTTGACGACCAACTCCGCGTTGATGATTGACTGCACTGGAAAATCAAAATATTTGACATTGCCATCCCAGTTGGTCTTGATCACTATATCTTTGTAGTGATTGGGAATGGATAGTTTCAAATTAACTTGACTCCGATCGCCCGAGCTACCCGTAAGTAATTCTTCCGGATCAGTCCCTTCGGGTTTTCCCATAATGGTATAAAATACTTTTTTGGTCGCACTACTGGTTTGATCAATATAGGTCATATTGAGCTCTACTGGAGTTGTGACGCTGTAGGTAAATCCATCTGGCACATTAATGTCCTGGACACTTCCACCGGGACCAGGTTCAGTGGGTTGATCGATGGTTTCTTCAAATTCCTCATTCTCTTGATTATCTTTTTTACAAGCGCTCAAAAGAAGGGAAAAACAACATAAAGTGATAAATAACTTTTTTCTCATTTTGTATTAATTATAATTTTTGCCAAACAACCAGTCTGATCGAAATCAAACCATTAACGCGAACAAGGAATATTAAAGGTGTTTATAAAAGTGGGGGAAAGAAAAAGGGGATCAACTGTAAAAGGAGGGATAAGCATTATCGAACAGCTGATTTGTAATTTCTTGAAACGAAAACCATTCTCTTTTTTCCAGATCATACTCAGAAATGAATAGATCTGTGACGCGCACCACATTGATATAAAAATAAGCCCGATGTGTTTTTAATCTCTAAACCCTTAAACCAAGGCTTGGAACGGTCAGAAAAGAAAACAAAATGTTATACACGAGTCTAAAATAAGCCCTTTCTGCTGACACATTTACCCCATCACTTTTTCTTCATTTCCAAAGCTGGCAAAATTTATGCACCACTTATTTCAAAAAAAGATGGACCATTTCAATCAAAAAATTACTGACATCCTCAAAATCGTTGCTGCTGACAAGGTCATCGACCCTCAGTTATTCTCTAATTTGGACGCACCTCTCGATTTGAGAAATGATTTTCAGTTGGACTCACTGGATCTCGCCGAATTTGGGGTACGGATCGAAGATGCATTTGGAGTCGATCTGTTTCAAAATGGGCCCGTCACAACTTTGGCAGAAGTCATGGATCAACTCCAACAGCATTCTCCCTCTAACGCCTAGCAATGATGACGCAATCTTCTTTTCACCTATTTGATCTTCTACATCATACTCATTGGGATACCAAACAATTGATTGTGGGCATTCAACGAGATCAAATTTGTTCCAACAACAGCAGCCCTTATTTGCATTTTGTTCTTCGAATGATGCGGGCATTATTAAATCACGAAGTCATCCAACTTCGACATGATATTGCACTTGAGCAAGTGGACTTTGGTACTTCTGCTTACGCTCAACCTATTGGGTCATTACAACATTTATTGGATCTATTGAGGCACTCCAAAAGTGAGATTGCCCTTTCTACTTCCGGTACAACGGGTCAGCCACAGTGGTATACTTATTCCGTGGCCAGCTTACTTCGTCATACTCGTCGAGGGTCAAAATATCGCAATGACCGCTGGCTGCTCACCTATCATCCTGCTCATATGGGAGGCATCCAAGTCTTCTTACAAGCCTTGTTCAATCACAATCCCATTTTCTATGCTTATCGAGCAAAACGACAACAGATATTAGCAGCCATCGAATCGCATCAAATCAGTCATTTGTCGGGTACCCCTACTTTCTATCGGCTCTTGTTACCGATGGATCAAAACTACCCTAGCGTCCAAAGACTCTCTCTCGGAGGAGAACGATTCCCTCCTCTACTTATTAATCAACTCCGTCCCTACTTCCCCAATGCTCAATTCAACAATATTTATGCAAGCACCGAAACAGGGACTTTATTCATTAGCCACAATGATATATTTCAGCTATCAGCAGATTTAAAAGACAAAGTGAAAGAGGTCGATGGCCTTTTGTACTTACACTGTAGTTTATTGAATCCATCTCTGAATAAAAATGAATGGCATGCCACTGGTGACTATATCGAATGGGTGGATGAGCAATGCTTTCGAATTGTTGGTAAAAAAAATGAATGGATAAATGTTGCAGGTTATCGGGTCCACTTACCTAGTATTGAAACCAAGATCAAGCAATTGCCCGGCATTCAGGACTGTCGCCTTTTTTGTAGGAAAAGCAGCCTTACCGGAAAGCTAATCACTTGTAAAGTGCAGGTAACAAACAAGTACTGGACAGTACAAAACCTCAAAACCAAATTGCGTGAACTACTTCCTCCCCATCAATTGCCAAGAATCATTGAGTTCGTCGAAGAGTTGCCCATGGGCCACACTGGTAAAGCCGTTCGAATATGAGTAGATCCAAAAATATACTGATTACTGGCGTTTCTCGCGGATTGGGTTGGGCGCTTTGCCGTACGTTATTACAGCAAGGCCATAGAATCTATGGTATCAGTCGTAGCCAGACGACGGCGCTAAAGGGTTTGATCGAGCAATATCCTGGTCAGTTTCACTGGTTGTCCGCTGATCTATCTCAACCGGGCTTCATCAATGATTCTGACTTCAAGCATTTCCTTCCAAAGGACCTACCCATTCACGGTTTCGTCAACAATGCAGCGACTGCTTACGAGGCATTGATCAGCGATCTCCAACTAGACGCTTTAGAGCAAATGTTTGCACTCAATGTTTTGACGCCTATGATGATCAGTCGTTTTGTCATCCGCAATCGTTTATTACATGGTCAAGGAGGAAGTATCGTTCATGTCTCTTCCATTTGTGCCCATACTGGTTTTAAAGCGTTGTCGATGTATGCGGCAACCAAAGGAGCCCTAGAAGCTTTTTCAAAAAATACTGCCCGGGAATGGGGAAGTCGAAACATTCGATCGAATTGCGTGGTAGCGGGATTTATGGAAACAAAAATGAGTGCTGGCCTGACGGCCGATCAAAAACAAAAAATTTATCGACGAACTGCTTTGAAAGCAGCTACCGATATCGACGCAGTGGTTAAAGCCATTTGCTTTCTACTTTTTGATGCCACTTTCACTACCGGCCAAAACCTCTTCGTCGATGCGGGTGCCATTTAATGCCGCTTGCCGATCCAGTGTCGCTGCTTTGAGGTGATGGTACTCATCGTCTGGGTTGAGCATTCTCTTTTTTATTGTCCCAACAGTCGCTGCTTGTTGCAACCAATTTGTTCGGCTGATGCTCCGACATTCACACATTAGCGTCTTTTGTCCAGTTGCATAGGGAATACTTGCTTGATGACGAATGTAAAATAAATCGTGCAAAAGCAAAGCATTGGTGTTTTCCTGTAGTACCAAACCGTAGAGCTCTTCAATCGCTAAATGATGAAAGAAAAATTGTAGTGCACCATACACCAAGTTGATGCCACGGCCAGTTCCCAACATTGCCGGGTTGAGGTAAAAGCCCCACTCGCTACTTTTCATGGAATAGAAACAAAGATGGATCACTCCGATTTCCTGTTCTTTTTCTTTTAATATCCAATAGAAGCGATTGTGGTCTCGCAAATCTTTGATAAACTTGAGGTGGGTACTGACACTGATTGGTTCTTCTTGAAACATCCATTGGCGTACGCTTGGGTGATTGCGCCACGCCAGAACTTTTAACTGTTCTTGTTCATCGAGATGGACAAAACTCAGCAATTGGACATCATCACCTAAATCAAAATCATGGAATAAATCATCAATGTCCATTTTGGGTAGTGGGCTTGTCTTCATCCTGTTGCGTTTTTCCAATACTTGACCAATGTTCTCTTTTCTGAAAAAGCCGATGCAAGTCCATAGATAATGGGATTTCCACGAAACTACTATCCGGCAGAGGCTGATGCGATTTAATAACGAGAAAAGACCGATCAAGATTCATTGTATCCAGACTAACTTTAGCAAAACGCATCAAGTAACCCGAAATATACATATCATAGGTATGAGAAGAAACGATTTGCTCTTCTCCAACGTAGGCACCTATTTTCTTGGCATCCGCAATGACCTGGGCATCACGTTGATTGGCTTGTCCATATTTTTGTAGTACCCAAAAGATACTCAAAAGGACCAGTAACCAGCTTGTCTTTTCCACCAATTTGAGCAGGTAATTTACTCGCTTTCGCAAAAAAGCCATTAATTCTGACAAAGCAGGAACGAAGTAAATGGAGAAGGCCAAACAGAAATAGGGCAAGGAAGGCAACAAATAAGGCAAAGCCTGCCGAGGAGAAATCATAATCGGTAAAGAAGCACTCAAGCCTGTTAAAACAAGTAGTAAAATGGGAGAATGAATCCCCTTGGTAGACTTTGCTTTGCCCCACTTTAATCGAAACATCCCAAGCAACAAAGTCAATAAAAGCATGGGCAATAAAGTCAATAACAACTGACTTAAAATGTACCATCTTTGTGGCCGATAATAATACAGTCGACGCTCACCGGTCAAACTCGCCAAAACCTGAATGTCAAAATACTGTTGCAAACTATCCGCTGCTGCTGGGTTCAATACGAGAAGCCCTCCTAGGCAAATTCCAAAGCCCCCAATCAAACACAAAGTAGTCGAGCAAACCCAAGAGAGCGTCCGATTGCGAAAAACCAGTGCATACAGCGT
Organism: Bacteroidota bacterium; assembly: GCA_039199865.1. Taxonomy (GTDB): domain Bacteria; phylum Bacteroidota; class Bacteroidia; order Chitinophagales; family Saprospiraceae; genus JALZUU01. The sequence goes on along the minus strand of JBCCSR010000363.1, from coordinate 653 downwards.
TGGAAAAGCCAAAGGAAAAAGAGCGACCAATCCCTTGGTCAAAAAAGCCAAAAACAAGACAAATGCAGCAAGGCCTAATTTCCAAGAATGCTTATTTTGAAAAGCAGCGTACAATAATGCGATGACGATCAAGTCTAGCAGTGCTACCCCCGAGTCCAACAAATTGGCGGGTAAAAAATAGTAGGCCAACAGGTTTCCTTGCCACAATAGAAGTGGCATCAACCAATACTTTGCGTACACCGAAGCGTAGGTTTTGGTCACCATCCGCCACAAACAGACAATCATAAAAGCGGTGCACAAATATTGACAAAGACTGAAAATTCGTTCCGTAAAAAAATGATCGCCTAGACATCGGAAAAATAAAGACTGAAGGCCAAACCACAGAGGAGGATGCTCATGGAAATTAGAAAAAATAGTAGCAGAAAATTGAGGATACCAAAAGCTACCCTCTCCCATTGCGAGGTTTCTGGAGATGCTGGCATACCATAGGCCATCTACAAACATGCTCTCTTCTAGGGATTCTGCTAAATACAATACCATAAAGAGCAGAAGCATCAACGGCATCCAAAGGTGAAAGTCTTTGTGTTTTTTAAATTGGGCAAAAAGGTTCATCGCTAATTTGCTCTGATTCCTTTTGTTTAGCACAATTCACT
>JBCCSR010000362.1:0-5792 GCA_039199865.1 Bacteroidota bacterium | reverse complement strand
TTGCCGCTCAACCCGCATTAAAAAAAGAAATGGTCGCCTCTTTCCAACGTTGGAAAGAACGTTTCCTCCTGAGTCCTCTACCTCCGGAATCTTGGACCCTCAGGGAAGGTTTGTTGTATGAACTCTTTACCATTTTCCCGGCAAGTCTGGAAGGACTCAACGAGTCTTCGGCCTATCTTGAACGCGTATTGGATCAGGAAGATACGCGCTCTGCTTTCAAAGATTGGCGACAAATTTTTCTCAAACCTCCTCATGAACCCGATGTCAATTACCGAAAATGGCGAAAGGCCAATGATCATTTCAAATACTTAGTGGAACATCCCGAGCTCTACACTTGGCTCTGCGCCATTGCCGTTTGTCAACAACCGACCTGGGAACTGAGCATTGCCATAGGTAAGGCACTACAATCTAAAGGCGTCGAAGTCACTTTTGACAACTTATCGATTCTGGCGCGCATCCCTTGGTTGCAAAATGGCGATCTGCATCCACGCCTCCGACAAGACCTCATCGCACAGTTGGATACTGAAACGGAGCAACTGGCCCGAGCAGCGGTGGAGGCCGAACTCGAAGCAGTCAAAGGACTTACAAAAGCCAGTCACGCCAATCGAGCCCTCAACACGGAATTGGCCATCCAAAAATTTAGCACTGCTCCAGAAAACTATGATCATCAGCAAACCATCCATTTTCTATTAGAAAATAAACTGTTGAGTCGGCAGCAAATTGAAAGCCTCAATTTTTCGATCAACCGACATCAGGGGGAAAAAGAACCAACATCAATCAAGAAAAAAACCAAAGGCAATAAAGGGCTGAAAAATCAAGCCAAAGCCCAACTCCAGCAATTTTTGGAGGACCGAATCACTCCCGAAGAGCCTCCACGGAAGCCCTTTTTTACGCCCCATCTGAAAAGAGCCATTCAATTGGGCAGTTGCTTTACCTTATTAATGATACTGGTTCTAACTTTCCATAATACCGTGAGTCTACACGATTTGGTTTTTGGAAAGCGAAGTGCTGAATACGAGCAAGCCCATGATCAACTCAAAGACTACTTTTTTGTCAAAGAAAGTCCTGAGTACGATGATGCGAAGCTGTTTAATGAAATAGGGGTGGATGCCATAGAGAAAATGGAAATTCAACGAGGGAGGCAAAATATCAATACTTGGCTCAGTACAAAGATGGGGTTCGAAGACCAAGCAAAGGTCAACTTTGTCGATGCGCTAACAATCAAACCCGGCTATGAACTGGCTCGAAATAACCTAGTCAAAGCAGAGTATAATTTTGGTGTAGAACGGTATCAAGCTTTTCTCAATGACTCCGTGGGCGTGACTACCTTGCAAAAAGCAACAAACTATTTTCATCGCTCCATTGAGCAGAGTCAAAATGACAGCCTGACCAGGGATGCTTGGCATGCACTGGGTCTTACCCATCATTATCTCCAACAAAAGGATTCGGCTCAGTTTTACTTGGATCAAATTATAGTAGACAATCCTCGTTATTTTATTGAACTCCAGCAGCAACCCAATCTACAGACTTTACTTACGGGACCAGTTCCAAGCGAACGAGTATACCAAGGCCTGGTCTTTAGTAGTGACAACAATCGCCCGATCCAAAATATCCAAATTAGTAGCACGGAACAAGGCGTCCAAACCACTAGCAATGCTCAAGGGAGCTACGCCCTTCCCCTTCCCTACACAGCCGATCAACCGTCCAATCTCCTCCTGACTTTCCGAGGACCTAACATTCAAGAAAAGCGTATTCGGGTCAACATTATCGGTCCAGATTCTCTAGAAACAGTGTTTCTAAGAGCCAATGCCAACCAAGCCAATGAAGACATCGAAATATTTGAACGCAACAATTTATTTGGTCTACGCAACAAAGCGGGTAAGGTCATCCTGCCTCCCGCCTTCGTAGTCATTGGTGCCTTCTCGGAAGGGCTGGCTTACGTCCAAGATCGACAAGCAAAAATAGGTTATGTCAATCGAAAAGGCGTATTTGTAATTGATTCAGAATACGATCCAATTGAAGCACAAGCAGGGTTTGATACCAATCAGAGTTGTCCGTGGAACAGGTATACGCTCTCCAATTTCTACAATGGAAGAGCACTGGTTCGCAAGGGAAATTATTTTGGTTTCATCAACCCTTCTGGCGACCTTGTTATCCCTCTGGAGTATGACTTCGCCACCCCATTTTCTTACTGCCAAATGCAAACTTTCGACGTCAGGAAATCAGAAAATGCCATTAATGATTATAGCACTTACTGGGAGGGACCTCCCTATGACAATGAAGCCTTTGTGGTCCGTAATGGGAATGAAAGTCTTTACATCGATTTAGATGGCAATTGTACGCGCGGTAAAGATTGCCAGACCGATGCCAATAGTTTTGTCGATACCCGGGATGGCAACCGTTACAAAACGGTCAAAATTGGCAACCAAATTTGGATGGCCGAAAACTTAAACTATGGCAAACTACAGCCCGGTAAGATCATGTGCCATGGTGACAATTCCAGCAATTGCCAGCAATACGGAAAACTATACGATTGGGCATCTGCTCAAACTGCTTGTCCTAATGGTTGGCATTTACCTACTCGTGGGGAGATGGAAACGCTTTTTCTCAGTGTCGTAGGATCTCCAGACCTAAAGAAAATTTATGCTGAACTCATTGAAGGAGGAGCAAGCCAATTCAATTTATTATTAGCCGGAGGCTATGACCCGGAAGATGGATTTATGCCCATCAAACAAGTAACGGCCCTTTGGACCAGTACGGTTGGTACAAGAAGCAATCAAAATGCCTTCACTGCGGCTTTCAGTGATCAAACAGCTGAACTCATTGAAACTCCTCAGACGACTGGCATGAGCTGCCGCTGTGTCAAAGGAGCTGCGCCACCATCCCAAAACCCAAATACTTCCAACCCAACATCTGGACAGACGGCCCAACTCTTTCCAGACGACGAATTCATCAAACTTTATTTTGATTATCAACAACCAGATGTTAATCAACTGGGAGCAGATTATAGCAGCATGTACCAGCTATTGTTGAGCCAACAAGGCCAATTCAAATCCAATCATCCAGAAGTAGTCAATGCTTTTGTGGCAGAAGCCAAAAGAGAATACCAACAATTGAAGACTGCCCTCGGAAATTTGTTGGAGGAGTTGAATAAAGGGGCTACAAAAAGAATCAAACTCTATGGCCACGCCAATCGTGATTTAAGCTCAGCAGAGGCCAAAGAACTATCCACTCTCCGTGTGGGTACCATTGCGGAGGAAATCCGAAGATTCCAAAGCAAGGCATTGGTCCCCTTTCTGGACAGTGGCCAATTGATCATCGAGCAATTGCCACAAGAGACCCGTGACACTTCAGGCACGGGAGCTGTTTCAGAACTACTGAACAGCAGTAAAGTCTACGCCATAGAAGTCATTCGCAAAAGAAGGGTGGACATGATCATCGAAAATGCCAGAAATGAAAGCCAGCAGAGTACTCCTCCCCAACAAAATACGGGTACATCGAGCTATTTTGTGGAAATGTCCCTGGAAGCACAAGGAAAAAATTTTGGTAAAATGGTGTTTCAATTGTACGATGAAACTCCGATACATCGCGACAACTTCCTTCGGCGCACCAAAGAGGGCTTCTATGATGATCTGCAAATCCATGAAATCATTCGCAACCGTTGGGCAGAGGGAGGCGATCCCAAATCGAGGCGGAGCAATAAGAGCATTACCGATCCGGGTTATCCACTCCAACAGGAACCTGGACAATTCAACTATTTTGGTGCCTTAGTAGCGGTTTCTTCTCCAAATACGCCCTACAATCATGGTTCTTTATTCCGTATTCTACTCAGTCCGTCTATCACAGATGCGAAGCTAGATTTGGCAGAAAAAACCAATAGAATCGTATACAGTATTATTCAACGGAGACGTTACAAAACCAATGGTGGCACTCCTGAAGAGGACGGAAAATCTACTGTATTTGGACAATTGGTAGAGGGCCGGGAAGTACTTCTGCAACTTATCCAGTACAAAGTGGATTCCTACGATAAACCGATACCAGAAATTCGGACTCAAATCCGTGTCTTGGAAAATTACCGAAACTAGCATTTCGTTGGGTACGGCACCATTTGCCCCCGGAAACAACTAACCGTTCAAAATCATCAAAAAACCTTATTTTTGTGCTTATGAAATTCATGACCGCAGCGCTACGACTCTTGCTTTTTGCAGGAATACTGATGACTTTGGCCAATTGTACCAACGAACCCAAAGTGGTGGATCCTCCTCAGGAAGAAAAAATTGCCGAATTCCCACAGATTGATCAACTCACCCAACGCATTGCCAGCAATCCCAAAGATGCCCAACTCTACTTTGCTCGGGCCCAGAGTTATGCCCAGCAAGAAGGCTACGACGAAGCCATCGCCGATTTGGCCAAAGCCATGAGTATCGATTCTACCAATTTGGAGTACCATCATTTCTTGGCAGATGTCTATCTGCAATATGCCCAATCCTATCGAGCCATTTTGACTTTGCAAAGAGCCGTCAATTTATATCCCGACGATATTCCAACCAAACTCAAGTTGTGTAAGTTTCACATCATCCTCACCCAATACCCGGAAGCATTAAAGGTCGTTCAGCAAATTCTGGAAAAAGATCCACAGAGCGCAGAGGCTTATTTCCTGATGGGACTGACTTTTCAGGAGGAAGGCAAAACGGATAATGCAATCAATGCTTTTCAAACTGCGGTGGAAAACGATCCCGATCTGATTGATGGTTGGATCATTTTGGGACAATTGTTTCAGGCGAAAAAAGACCCGAGGGCCCTACAGTATTTCGATAATGCCATCCGTTTGGATACGGCCAACATCGCAGCGCATCATACGCGGGCCAATTATTTGCAGCAAAGCGGACAACTAGAAGAAGCCATTGCTGCGTATCGTAAAATCTCCATCATGAACCCTGGTTATAGCGATGCTTATTTTAACACCGGATTGGCTTATTTGGAGTTGGATTCCATTCAAAAGGCCTATCAACATTTCAACTTGGTGGTCAAAACCGAGCCGACCAATGCTTTGGGCTATTACTACCGAGGGATTACGGCACAACTGAAGGGACAAGTGGAGAAGGCCAAGCAAGATTTTCAACAATCGCTGAGTTTCGATCCAGAACTAAAAGAGGCGACTCAAGCATTGGAAGCACTTAAAAGTAAGTAAAAATGATTGGGTGTGGTTCATTTTTTGCTTAGTAAAAAATGCATAAAATACTCAATTGACAAAAACGTGATACGGAGTGACTAATACTACTTAGCGGTTTGCTCCAACGATCCAAAATTATTCATCCGATTATGAAAAAAACATTGATCCTCCTCATGACCACCGTCTTTTTGGCTTGCCAAGCCGATCAGCAAAAAAAAGTAGCCACTAAAGTCAATCCCGTTGTGGAAAATCAAGGCGCTATGCAAACCGTTGCCCCTCGAAAAGCAACGGTCGTTAGCCGGGATTCCCTACGTCCGCAAATGAGACGTAGCACTTATATTCAGGACAAATCGCGTCCCAAAACCAAGATCGCATCCAACTTCCCTTACGATATTGATCTCAAAACCGCCGATGGGAAGATCGTCAAATCCAATGATGTATTTGAACAAGGAAAACCTACTGTGCTTTTGTTTTGGTTGACCACCTGTTTCCCCTGTAGTGTGGAGATGGCAGCCATTGAACAAAAATACCGCGATTGGCAGAAGGAAGCCGATTTTCAATTGGTTGCTCTTTCTACTGATTTTGAAAAAAATTATCCCAAGTTCGTTTCTAGAGTCAA
>JBCCSR010000361.1:0-5800 GCA_039199865.1 Bacteroidota bacterium | reverse complement strand
CAAAGGATCATGAAAGAGTAGCTTGACCACTAGTTGATTAATCGTTTTGGGAAGAAAAAATAACATCCCTAATTACTGTAACGTCATTTATTCTATTTTATGTTGCCTGGAAAAGATATTTTTTTTGGAAAAAAATAGGCGCTTTTCTTGCCCTTTGACATCGATTGAAATTTTCAGCCGTTGGCATTTAACAAGCATTTTCTATCTTTGTGGCAAAAGATTCTATCGTTCATGGATCAGGAACAAAAAACCATTAGAATTGGTACAAGAGGGAGCAAACTGGCGCTTTGGCAAGCCAATTATACCAAGGAACAGCTAGAGGCTGCTGGTATACCCGCCGTTTTGCACATCATCAAAACGAAGGGAGATCGCATCCAACATTTGAGTTTTGATAAAATCGAAGGCAAAGGTTTTTTTACCAAGGAAATCGAAGATGCCCTATTGCGTGGCGACATTGATATGGCCGTCCACTCAATGAAAGACTTGCCAACGGAAGCTCCGGAGGGATTGTCGGTAACGGCGGTTTCCTATCGAGAGAACCCCGCCGATTGGTTGCTCATTCGAGAAACCGCTTTTGCAAAGGATCGCCCATTCAAATTGAAAGAAGGCGCTATCGTTGGTACTTCTTCGGCCAGAAGAAAAGCACAAATGCTACACTATCGGCCGGATATCCAGTTGAAAGACATTCGGGGCAATGTTCCCACGCGCATCCAAAAATTACAACAGGGAGATTTCGACGCCATCTTACTGGCTGCCGCTGGTCTGGTCCGTTTGGACTTGAAACTTGATGATTTGCGAGTGATTCGTTTGAACCCTAAAGAATTTATTCCGGCGCCCGCTCAAGGTGTTTTGGCCTTTCAAACTTGTACGCACGACAAAGGTACCCGCCGCTTGCTCAAGGTACTGCATCATCCTGAAGTGGCCAGCTGTACCAATGTCGAACGCCGAGTACTACAACTAGCAGAAGGAGGTTGTCACATGCCGTTGGGCGTTTATTGCGAAAGAGATCCTAGTGGCCACTACCACGTTTGGGCCGCAAAAGCCGATCAATGGGATGGCCCTCTGGTGATGACCCGTACGTCTTCGAGTACCCATCACCAACTAGCAGAAAGAATACTGGCCCAATTGCAAGAAAAAACGGCCAATTTGTAAGCTAAAATTACCCTGTACCATCATGCACGATATTCCAATTGAAAAACTTCGTTACCCTATCGGCAGATTTAATGTCAAACGGCCAATTAGCCCCGAGCAAATCGTTGGTTTTATCCAAGATATTGCCCACTTGCCCGAGCAGGTCAGCTCCACAATCGATGGCTTTTCAGAAAAGCAGCTCGATACCACTTATCGTCCTGGAGGTTGGACGGTCCGACAAGTTGTACACCATTTGGCAGACAGCCATATGAATTCCTATATCCGTTTTAAACTGGCCCTCACCGAAGGTCAGCCCACGATCAAACCTTACGAAGAGGGAAGGTGGGCAGAATTGGAAGATGGTCGACAGGCACCAGTGGAACTCTCCCTACAATTATTGACAGCCTTACACCAAAGATGGACCATTTTCTTGCGTTCTCTAACGGCAGAAGATTTCGAAAAATCATTTATTCATCCAGAACACGGTAAAGCAGTTCCACTAGATATTAATGTGGCCCTTTACAGTTGGCATGGTAGACATCATTTGGCACAAATCCTCAGTTTGAAAGAACGGATGAACTGGTAATTTATAAATCACACAACATGTACTTATTTTTTGATACCGAAACGATTGGCTTTCCCAAAAAATGGAATCGCCCGCATACCGATACTTTCAACTGGCCCCGCATGGTTCAGTTGGCCTGGACGGTCTACGACGAAAAAAAGGAAAAAGTGGATAGCCATGATTACATCATCTTTCCCGAGGGTTTTGAGGTCCCCTACGAAGCCGAACGCGTTCATGGCATCGATACGGAAAAGGCGAAGGAGGAAGGAGTTCCCCTCAAGGAGACTTTACAGAAATTTGCCAAGGCAGTCGAAGGAGCAACCTATATCATTGCGCACAACCTCAATTTTGATCAAAATGTAGTGGGAGCGGAATGCATTCGAAAAAGTGTGGAACATCGTTTGTTTGAATCCGAATCCTATTGCACCATGCAAGAAAGCACCTATTTTTGCAAATTGCCCGGAAAAGGTGGACGATACAAATGGCCAACACTGACAGAGTTGCACTTCAAATTGTTTGGTGAAAAGTTTGATAAGGTCCATACGGCTTTAGCCGATACGGAAGCTTGTGCCAAGTGTTTTTTCCGGCTACTAGAAATTGAAGCCATTGACTTGTTCTAAACCCAATTCTCAAACAAAACCTCACCGTTGAAGCGCCTATTTATCAGTCGTGAGCTGGCAAGCGATGGCTTTTTGATGAAGCAATTGCTCGCCCATGATTTCGAGGTCAAGGCCTGTTCGCTACTCGAATTTAAGGCCATCCCCTTCTTAGTTGTCCCCCCTTGTGATTGGATTTTTTTTTACAGCAAAAATGCCGTAGCTTTTTTTTTGGACCAACAAGATTCGCTCGACTCCAATGTAAAATTGGCCGCTTTCGGTCCCGGTACTGCCCGAGCACTCCACCAAAGAAACCAGGCAACAGATTTTGTGGGGAACGGAAAAGTAGAAGATACGGCTTCGCGTTTTACGGAAGTCGCTCTGCATCAAACAGTACTCTTTCCCAGAGCACTGCACTCTCTACAAAGCATTCAGCGACGTATGCCCGCAACGGTTGAAAGCATCGATCTGATTGTCTACAGCAATACCATCCGACCAAACTTTGATCTCCCCGAGACGGACTTTCTGGTATTGACCAGTCCAATGAATGCACGCGCTTATTTCGCCCGCTATACTCCTACCCCTCAACAAAAAATACTCGCGATTGGACCGAGTACAGCAAAAGCCCTGCTAGAACTGGGCATTGAGAAAGTAGCCATTGCTCCATCACCATCAGAAGCATCCATTTGGGATTTACTGCAAGAATTAATACAATAGACAGTAATCAAGCCAACCAAGTACCACTTAAGTACTCAACCAAACATTGCCATCCCCTCTACCATTTTAGCCTTTCAACCTGGACCAATAATGCGCATTCAGGACAAGCCACCGCCTCGTCAAATCCTGGGAGGCTATTGAGTTTTATTCAAATTGATAGGTCAAAATCAATTCGAGGCTGGGAGGCAATGAGGCTCGAAGTGCATGCAAAGCAAAATGAGTTGCTGCTCCGATCCAAAGCTCGTGATCAAAGCCACCAACATTAGATAGTCGATAGCCCATCCGAATCACAAACAGACTGTTAGAGGAAAAACGAAAGCCCACCCGCCATAAATCTTGCAGGTTCATTTTGAGGTTAAAATCCAATTGGGATAGATTTCCTCGAAGGAAATGCAACCAAAGAGAAGGTTCGATCTGCCCAAAATCATTGTGAAACGCCGCTCCCAAATGCGCATTAAAATGCCTCACCTGCTTGAATGGACTAAAGGGGACTTCATCCAAAAATTCAATTGTTCCCGGAATGGCTTGTTGGATAGCGAAGCCAAAATAAACTGCCGACTCAAAAAGATCGGGTTGATAGTTGGTTGTATACAGAAAACCAAATCCTGCATTTGTGGCAAGGGCTTGTCCTTGTCCCTCCAACAACAGAGGGTCCTCTTCCTCCTTGACAATAAAATCATTTCCGTTCAGTCGAGCCCAAGTCATTTGACCGTAAAGCCCCCAACTCAAGCGATCTTTCTCCCACCAATTTGGTCGAATCGTATAGCGATAACTGCCGCCCAGTTGATACCGTTGCAGGCCTGCCTGATCATCTTGCTCCAGCCATAGCCCCCAGCCCATGCGCTGTTCATCAAGGGGTATTTCCAAAGTTAAATTGGTAGTGCTCGGTGCTCCCGAAAACCCCAACCACTGCTGTCGAAAAATAGCCCCAATTTGCAATCCCTCAGTAGATGCAGTCATTGCTGGATTGAGCATGAAATCTTGTCCCCCCAAGATACTTCTTTCGGGCAACTGTTGTCCCCAGCTACAATGCGCCAGCAAACAACAATACAACAAGGCCCATTTTTTGATGGATCGTTTCCAATTCATGGTCGAATAATTTTAAGGCTACTTTTGATCATCCCCCAGCCGTTGCCCAATTCTAAAATGTAATAATAATTGCCAGCGGGTAAGTCTTGGTTCTTATACTGCCCCGACCAACTATTGTCATAATTTAAACGGTCAAATAAAATTTTTCCCCAGCGGTTGAATATGGTAAGTCGGTTGTTGGCCAACTGATCTAGAGGGCCAAAGTCCAATCGATCATTGCGTCCATCGCCATTAGGACTAATGACATTTACTGGGCACAATCGGTCAAGCGGAGTCTCAAAAGACACCAAGACCTGATCCATATAAGTACAGTTAGTAGGGGTCAAAAGACTCAAGGCGTAGAAGCCTTCAGTACTGATGGATAATTGAGCATCCATCGAACCATCATTCCAAAAGTAAGTGCATCCCGTACAGCTGACGTCCAGCAGCAGGGTATCTCCAATTCGGAGCGTCGTATCCTCGGCAATCGGGATAAGATCAGGGATGGCAAATTCAAACCTGCCCACTTCAAAAGTTGGAGTGAGTGCTACTGCTTCTCCTTGTTGCAATTGATAAACCTGAATGGCCAGGGGCGTATCCGCAAATCGTAAGGAAGCCTCCTCCCCTCCACAAGCCTTAATGGAAAAACTCAAGGCAATCAATTCGCTCCCCGAGCTTAAATTTTTTCCTGTTCCCGTAAGATCAAACCACGAAATTTGAAGTATTCCCCGCTCTACCTCTGTAGCTCCAATCGCCAAACCACTCGTCAACCCTATCCGCTCATAGGATAAGAAATGGAGTAAACTGGTATCCCAATGCACGCTAAATTGTAGACTGGCCATGTCTTCAAAGTTGTTGACCTGAAGGGCTGTCGTCAGGATTTCGTCAGCGGATGGGCGCGCATTGGTCCAAGAAAAGGTGACGGCATTTGCCAGCGGAGACGTCACAAAACAAAAATACCATAGAGCGCAAAAGGTCAATTTCCAATCTGTTTTCAGCATCTTATTGATGATTAAAATTGAGCAAAAAGGAGCCAATGAGATACAGCGCATCCGTAACCCATTGGCCTCATTCTATCGTCAGTCAAGGCAAGTAATAGAACTCGCCAACCAATGGGTCAATACTGAGTTAAACCTTAGTCCAGTAAGATCATCTTCTGGGTTGATCGGAAATTTCCAGCCTCCAAACTGACGTAATAAATCCCAGTACTTAAATGCAAAGCATCAAGCTGGACCTCATGTATTCCGTTGCGATAGGCTTCTTGCTTTTGATCAATCAATTGCCCTAAGGCATTTCGGATCGTAAGACGAACAGTACTTGGCGCTGGTAAATAAAATCGGAGGACCGTCGATTCACGGAACGGATTGGGTTGGGGAGGATACAGGGTAGCAAGCGTTTCTTCCTTGGTTGTAGGAGTAGCAATCATTTTATTTTCCAAAACTACGGCCCATGGGGTCCAGGTGGCATCGGCAACTTCTGTTGCTAGGTGTTCACTCAAACGAAACGCGGTGCTAAAGTCTTCCAAATGCTGTTTTACGCTAAAACGCAGTTGAAATAAATTTTCCTCGGCCGTAAAACGATGTCCCTGGCCATTGCTGCTAAACCAGCTAAGCGAAAGCAAAGATTTATTTTCTTTTTGCTGAGCAAACAATGGATGCCATTGTTGAGGAATGAAATCTAGCAACTCTAGAGACGCTTGATCATACGTCAGCCCCAATTGGGT
>JBCCSR010000360.1:0-5804 GCA_039199865.1 Bacteroidota bacterium | reverse complement strand
GCTTTGAGGATCCCCAAAATGGAGATCACGGACCAAGCCGAACGTTCCATCATCACTCCAATAAAGTCGCCCGTCTGGACGCCCATATCGTCGCGAAGGTGTCTGGCCAATTTGTTGGCCTGTTGGTTCAGTGCTTCGTAGGTATAGGATTTGTTTCCAAAGACCAGCGCCGTAGCATTTGGCAGCTGAGCCGCCTTCTTTTCAAACAAGTTCACCAAAGTGGCGGTCTTAGGATATTGCTCTACCGTATTGTTGTAAGCAAAGATCAATTGGTTTTGCTCCGCTTCGGTAAGCATGCCTAATTGGCCAATATTTTGCGCTGGATCCTGGATAATGGATTGAAGCAACATTTCGTAATGTCTCATCAATCGTTGGATGGTCTCTTCTTTGAATAGAGCAGTACAGTAGTTGACGATGATTTCTAGTCCTTCCTCCGTTTCGATAACAGTGAAATGAACATCGGCGTAGGATTGCTCAGAGTTGAATTCGATCTCATCCAATTGGAGTTCACCCAATGATCCAATACTTTGATCGGGTACATGCTGGTGTACAAAGACAACTTCCGCCAAAGCGTTGCGACTCATGTCGCGTACCTTCACCACCCGGTCAATAATTTTTTCGAAAGGGACATCCTGGTGAGAATAGGCCTCTAAAGAGTTTAGCTTAACTCGGCCCAATAATTCTCTAAAAGAAGGATTATTGCTCAAATCGTTTCTCAAAACGATGGTGTTGAGGAAGAAACCAATCATCTCGGCTACTTCTTCTTGCATTCTGTTGGCAGATGGACTAGCAATGCAAATATCGGTCTGCCCCGTGTAGCGATACAACATGACTTTGAAGGCACTCATCAAAGTCATGTACATGGTCGACCCTTCATTTTTGCTGAGCGTCTCCAATTGTTTTTTGACGTCTAAGCCAATCTTATACTGAACAGATTTCCCTTTGGTACTTTGAACAGATGGACGAGTAAAGTCTAGTGGCAAGTTTAATGGCTCAACACCAGCCAATTTCTCTTCCCAATAATTTAATTTTTCATCCAGGACTGTCTCATTCAGGTAATCTTTTTGCCAGATGGCATAATCCGCATACTGGATGGGCAACGCTTCGAGTTGTGGAGCTCTGTTCTCTATTTTAGCACTGTATAATTCTTTGAACTCATTGACGATAATGGATTCTGACCAACCATCAAAGGCAATGTGGTGCAATACAAAAACCAATACGTGATTGCCTTCTTCAATTTTGAGCAATTGCGCTCTGATCATATGATCGCTACTCAAATCGAAAGGTCTGGCCGTTTCGCGTTCAACGTAAGCGAGCAGTTGATCTTGTTCTTTTAGTTCAGGACTCACTTTCAATTCCAAAGTCCACTGATCTTGATCCAATACTTCTTGCGTCCCTACCCCACCGTTATCTTTGTAAACCGTTCTCAAAATTTCGTGACGGTTGATAATTTGCTGAATGGCATATTCCAAAACAGAACTATCGAGATCACCTGTCAAGCGCAGTGCAAGTGGAATCTGATAGTGAACACTGCCTTCAAGTTTGTCGATGAACCACAATCTTTCTTGTGCAAAAGATAAAGGAATTTGTGCAGGACGTTCTTGTACGGACAAGGCAGGTTGCGTATTGCCCATTTCTCTTGTATCGATGTAATCGGCCAATTCTTCAATGGATTTGTACAAAAACAAATCGCGAATGTCTACCTCGATGTCCATTTCTTTTTGCAAAGCCGCTTTGACGCGCATGGCCAAAAGAGAATGTCCACCTGCTTCAAAGAAGTCTTCGTCGGCACCAATTCCTTTTCGATCGAGAATGGCTTCCCAAATCGCTAGAATACTTTTCTCTGTTTCTGTCGTACAAGGCTTGCCATCTTTAAAACTGGTTTGACCACTTGTTTTTTCTCTTTCTGCTTCCAGAATGACTTTGAGTTGTTTTTGGTCAACCTTATCACTCAAATTGAGCGGAATTTTTTCTACAAAACAGTACTCTGTTGGTTGCATGTAAGCGGGCAAACCGTCTTGGCAATGTGCAAACAAATCTTTGTTGATCATCTCAAGTCCAATCAATTCAGGAGTCACATTTTCTACGGTACTCACCTCTTCAGCGTCTTTGCGAACGGCGTAGATGTTGTACAAGTGGGTTCCCACCAACAAGTCCTCCTGCTCTACCAAATAGCTGTAGCCATAAGTATCCAAAAATTCTTTTACTTTATCGAGGCTGTTTCCATCATCGTGGACTTCGATAACAATCTGTTTGATTAGTGGCCAGTGTTCTGGCTTGATGCCCATCAATACATCCAACTCACTTCTTTCTACGTCTACTTTCAACAGATCAATCTGCTGAATATTGTTTTCTTCTACCACTTCCGAAAGGCTCAACAATTGACATTCGTACTCCTCGTAGTTCATGGTTTTATCGACCAAAATCTGAATATCCGTATCTTGATCCTCTTCGTCTCTCAACTGACGTTCCAAGACATTTCGGACATAGCTCTTATCTTCTTCCAAATCACCGTAGCGACCAGAGAGCATAGAGTTATCTGGGTAATGGGTAAAGGTAACTTTCTGATTTTTATCAGACAACCCGGCCTTGTAGGCTTTGATCTTAGCTTGATCACCGTAAACGATGCAGTTGCTATTCATGATTTCGAAAGTCGGAGGTAGCGGTTCAAAAGAATAGATTTCAGAACCCGGAAAATGCAAGCTAACGTACATGCTAAACATGCCCACATTGGCTCCAACGTCAAAAACAACATCACCAGGTTTGAGGCTGATGCCATTGATGAGGTAGGCTTGCTCTTCGAAAATTTCGTTGTAAGCAAACAGAGACTCTGACTTATTGAGGGCATAGGCTTTGATGCCTTTTTCCAATTCAATCAACTGACTGGCCAAGTGTGGATTGGCCTCGTTGTGCGCCTCAATTTTTTGATCTACTTTATTGATAATGGGCTTGCCAATCACACGCTGCTCCACTCCTTGATTTTCATCGACTACCACAAAAGCGACCAAAGCATCTTGTGCTCCTTCTTCTTCACTTCTATGCACCATGATATGGGCATCTTTGACCATTTTATCTTCCCGGATATAAGTTTCAATTTCTCCCAGCTCTACGCGGTGACCACGAATTTTTACCTGGCGGTCAATTCTACCCAAGAATTCTAGATTTCCATCGGGCAGCCATCTTCCTAAGTCACCAGTACGGTATAAGACCTCTCCGAGTGTTCCTGGAAATGGATTTTTGATGAAGGCAGCAGCCGTTTTTTCGGGCATCCCGAAATAACCTGCGCCTACGCCAACTCCGGAGACACACAATTCGCCAGCGATTCCGACGGGACATAGTGCTCCATTAGTATCCACAACAAACATGTTCATATTGGTCAAAGAACGACCAATGGGTACTCGGTTGAGTTTAGGATCTAGCTTGCCAATTACTTCGTATTGCGTAATATCGTCGGATGCTTCACAAGGTCCGTAACCGTTCAGAATGCGGACCTGGGGATAGAGGTCACGGAAATCGTTGACCAATTTTACGGGCACCTGCTCTCCTACCATCATGATCCATTTCAGACTTTCCATTGCCGGACGCTTTGGCATTTCCTTTAAGCGTTCTACCAAGCCCCAAATGTAGGAAGGAACGAATTCCACAATACTAATTTGCTCCTCACTCATCAATTGAATGATCGCATCGTAGTTGAGGATATCGAACTTATCAACAATCACCACACTTCCCCCTTTCAATACGGGTGCGAGCATTTGCCAGAGTGAAATATCGGAACCAATTCCTGCACTTTGTAAGAAGTTAAAACCATCTTCCAATTCAAGCAATTCGTATTCTGCCAAAATGTGGTTCATCGCCCCATCGTGGCGAGTGATGGCTCCCTTGGGCTCTCCAGTCGAACCAGAGGTAAACAACATGTAAGCCCAGCTATCCATTTGATTGGGATTCGCTGGATTTTCCGTATTGGCATTGTCAATCATGGTTCGATCGACCAATTGTCCATTTGCTTTTTCTACTCTTGCTCGCAAAGCTGCGCCTGCCTCATCAAATAAAAGGACTTTGTCAGTAGCTACCTCTTCTAACTGAGCCACTAGTGCATCCGTTGAAATAATGGCAGACATTTGACTGTTTGCAATCATTTTTTCAATCCGCTCCGTAGGATTTTGGGTATCCAAAGGAACGTAAACGGCTCCAATTTTGATGATTCCTAATAAAGCAGATAGCAAAGCGGGGTTGCGCTCCGCATAAACGCCAACAAAGTGGCCAGGCTCCACGCCCATGTCGCTTAAGCTGTGGGCGATTTGATTGGCAAAATCATTTACTTGTTGATAATTCCATCTGACATCACCGTGTACCACAGCGGTCGCTTCTCCATATTCGGCAGCGCAATTTTCAAATCGAACATTGATGGGAAGTGTATTTCCTAAATCTTTTTCGGCTCGGTTAAACCAGTCTCCACTTGCTGTTGCCTTTTGTCCCAAGATCAAAGCCTCCTCTTCTGGCAACAACATATTCAAGCGGCTAATGGCCAAATCGGATTGACTGACTGCGGAAGCCAGCAATTGTCCAAAGTGAGCCAACATTCTTTCGACCGTTGCCCCTTGGAATAGATCCGTACAATACTGAACATCAATTCTAATGCCTTCCTTGGTACTCTCCAAATCCCAGGATAAATCGTAAGGAGTCGTTTCATCGACAAAAGGCATCATTTCCAGGGTAGCTCCACCTAAGTCCAAATCCGGAATATCCTCCGTATTGTTAAAAGTATAGGCGACTTGAAAGATGGGGTTTCGACTCATATCGCGTCCACTTTCAACGCGATCGACAATTTTTTCGAAAGGCACATCCTGGTGGTTGAATGCTTCCAACATTACTTGCTTCATCTCGCGGATGAAATCAGCAAAGGCCACTTCTTCATTGAGGTTGGAGCGCAAAGCCAAAGTATTGACGAAAAAACCGATCAAAGATTCAACTTCTGCCGCAGAACGATTGGCAATTGGCATCCCAACGCAAATATCATTTTGGCCACTGTAACGAGACAAAAGGATTTTCAACACGGATAGCAAAATCATGGACAAGGTAGTGCCCGTTTCTTTGGCCAATGCAGCGACTTGCTCACTTGTTTTCTGATCAATGGTCATGCCCACGGTTCGTCCATTTGTACTTTGAATCGCAGGACGGACAAAATCGGTAGGAAGATTGATGGGTTCAGTTCCTTTTAGTTTTTTCTCCCAGTAGCTCAATTTTTGGTTCAATACCTCTCCAGTCAAATACTCTTTTTGCCATACCGCATAATCGAGGTATTGAATGGGTAAATCAGACAATCCCGCTTCTTCACCAGCAATTTTTGCTTTGTAAAAGCTAACGATTTCGTTGACCAAAATGGGATTGGACCATCCATCACTAGCGATATGATGAATGATCATGATCAAAACAAATTCGTCTTCAGCTACTTTCAACAAGTTGGCCCGCAACATGTAGTCATTAGCGAGATCAAAGGCTTGTTTTATTTCCGACTCAATCCGTTCATCCACTTTTCCTACATCTGCATTTTCCGTCAAATCCGTCACGTTTAGCTTCCACTGATCTTTGGGCAACACCACTTGGTAGGGCTGTCCCTCTTCCGCTTGGTAAACTGTTCGTAAAACTTCATGGCGATTGACGATTGCATTAAACGAGTATTCTAACACCTCGATATTGATGGCTCCCTTAAGTTTCAAAACGGAAGGCATGTTATAAGCTAAGCTTCCATCTAATTTATCAATAAACCATAAGCGCTCTTGAGCAAAAGACATGGGCAGTTTGTG
>JBCCSR010000359.1:0-5820 GCA_039199865.1 Bacteroidota bacterium | reverse complement strand
CAAATCAGGTGCCGTGTGAAAATATTGGGTAAAAAAGGATTTCAAGTTGAAATTGGCCTTTTCTTTTTCTTGCTGATAGGCATGAAGGATAACTGCTGGAGGCTGATTGGGAATAGCATCGCTAATGGTCTTTTGATCTTTCCATAGGCCACTTTCATGAAAGGCAGTAAACAATTCTTTGAAGACCATATCTGGAGTAGGTAGCATGTTTTTTTCGATTTTAATTTGGGGATGTCTAGCTTGTTGCTTGTTGTCCTTGGGTTAGATTTCTCAAAATGAAGAGGGCAATCAGTAAGCCCGTCATTGGGATTAGGGTGTAGAAGAAAGCAGAATCGGCACCAATATTTTTAAATAGGTAACCAATCAATCGGGAACCGAGGGTACCACCGATTGCGGAGAAAATAATAATGAGTCCCGACATCGGGCTATGCAATTTTTTGGGTAAAGCACTCAACACCACTGAATTGATGAGGGGATAAATGGGCGCAATGAATAAACCCACTAGTGGGAAAGCATAGCCCATCAGGGGAATGTCGCCAAAGGATTTGACTTCTTGTACACCAGCACTCACCGCTTTGGGGAGGATAAATACCACAACTGCCATCGACAAGAAAATGCAGACGACCAAAATTTGAAACCAGGAAAACTTTTTGGACAGGTATCCTGCCAGTAATCTTCCGATTCCCAGTGAAATGGCTAAGATGCTCGACATGATGATGGCTAGGTTTTCTGGCAGGTTCAAGACCCTTTCGTTGAAGGTGGGGAGCCAAGTCATGATCCCTTGTTCAATCATCACAAACAGGAAGGCGGCAATCACAAAGACAATGACCAATAGCTTGGTGAGCAGCATGACCATCTGCTTGAAATCATCGGCCAGATCCGTACCTGGAATTTCTGCTCCTTCATCGAATTTAGCATTGAGCAAAAAGAGAAAAGAGAGACTGGTGAGTCCCGCCAATACCCAATAGACATTCAACCAGGCATTGGGATCTCCCTCGGTATTGAAGGCCGGAAAAAGGAAATAAGCCAAGGCAATGCCAAACATAAAAACGCCTTCTATACTACTCATCAAACTATTGTGTTCTTGCTCATTATGGGTCACCAAGCCAATCGTCGAATACACAGAAACCTTGATTAAAGCAAAAGCTATCCCGACGGCAGCAAAGAGCATTTTAGCCGACCAAAAAGAGTTGCCAAAATACATTCCAATGCTCGCCAAAGTAACAATGACCAAGCCGGCGAGCATGGCTTTTTTATAACCAATACGAGGTAGAAAAGAAGCCATGAAAAAAGAGACAATAGCAATGGGAAGATCTTTGAATAACTCTAAAGTACTAGCAGCCAATTCATCAACGCCATACACATTTTGCGATTTTAAAATGACAATGCCCACACTGTTGAGCAGTATGGCAAAGACAAAATAGTTGATGTAAAGTGAAAGTTTGATTCCTGCGTTTTTCATTTCGTAATTGGATTGATCAGAATAATGTTGTGGTTGATAAAAAGGGGCTAAAATCGAGAAGAAAACATCGATGCTTGACCACCCGTATGGCGTCTTTTTGGGATTGGAGAGCTAGCCTTTGATTTTTAGGTCAATAGATTGCTTTTCATAAAAATTTGATTATTAGTAGATTATAAAAATTTAAACGTTTTTAAATGTTTACAAACGGCTACAAACGAAATTAAT
The DNA here is from genome assembly GCA_039199865.1 of Bacteroidota bacterium. GTDB lineage: Bacteria > Bacteroidota > Bacteroidia > Chitinophagales > Saprospiraceae > JALZUU01. The sequence continues at coordinate 4,133 of JBCCSR010000359.1, read as the reverse complement.
CATTTATTCGACGACTACCAAATAAAAGGCCCTTAATTTTGTCATATCAATAGTAGGAAGTTAGAAAAGTAAGTGGATTACCAGGACTAATTAAGCTTCCTAGCAAAATACAAAGTGAGGCCAAAATAGGGATCATTAAATGAAAAAGAAAATGAATACATATCTATCAACAACTTTTGGAAATCTGAATTTGGATGCGCTTGATACCTACTACGAAGCAGAGATTGTTCACGATGGCAAATCCGTTGAATTGGATCTCAATTTTGAACAGACGCAGATCGAAAAGGAAGCGGTGATTCGAGTGGATGATTATCTAGCTGGTTTGGAAATGTATGAGCAAAAAGTACGGCAGTGGTTGCGAAAAGATTTTGCCTCTGATGGATGGTCAAAAGAATACATCGAGTATCATTTGGACGTATTGGAGGACAGAGAACTCAAAAAATTATTGAGATATGCTGTTCCCTTGCACGATCCTTCTTTGCAGTTGTTTTCGCTGGTACATTTAGATCGACTTGGCTTTTATCCTGAAATAGGAGATGCAATATTTGCCATTTTTGATTACGTGCTTGACAAGGACTTGACCGATCTCATTTTGGTCGTTGGAATCCGCAAGGACGGCACTTATTTTATTACCATGGAAAGTTAATGCTAGGACAGAATAGCACAAATGGACATTTAGATCGAAGTGCTGGAAATGACGTTTTTTGTGCTCCATCCTTGTGCCGCATTTGATTGGTTTGAGTACCAATAAATTTTACACGTAAAATTCTTGTTTTTGAACAAGTCTGATGATTAGAAAAGGGCTTAATGTCAAAAAGAAAAGCTATGAAAACCATTTGACATGCGCTACAACATACAATAGGAATAGATCATTGATTTCGTCACGTTTTAAACCATTGCAAATGATTTTACAATTTGAAGAATTAGAATGTTGGCAAGCAGCCAGAGGATTGACCAGAACGGTTTTCCAATTGACGAACCGCGGTGGCTTGTCTGAAGATTACGATACCCGTGGTCAGCTGCGTCGAGCGGCATTGAACACCATGAACAACATTGCCGAGGGATTTGCTCGCTTTCAGAACGAAGAAACGATGTACTACCTGGATGTGGCACAAAGTGCAGCAGCAGAAGTAAAAAGTATCCTGTATCTCATTGAAGATCTCAAGTATCTGGATAAAACAGATTTAGATCCCGTTCACGAGCAAGTCAACGAAATGAGAAAATTGACTCGCGGCTTTATGCAAATCATTTATAAGAGTAGCAACAACTAATAAAAACAGGGCTGAAATCTTTGGCCGTATCAAGTGATGAGACGGAAAATATGTTACCAAAACAAAAGGTAATTTATTTTTAATTCACGGGGTACATGCTACCAAGCCCAACATTAATTAAATCTAAAATTTTGATACAATGAATCAATTAAAAAACAGCGTACAACTGATTGGACATTTGGGGAAAAATCCGGAGGTAAAACAATTAGAAGAAGGAAAGATGGTAGCAAAAGTTTCCATTGCGACTACCGATGTCTATAAAAATGGAAAAGGAGAAAAGGTGATTGAGACCCAATGGCACAATCTCATTGGCTGGGGACGAATTGCTGAGCGGATGGAAAAATACTTAAACAAAGGAAATGAGGTCGTGATTCAGGGCAAATTGACGCATCGCACCTACGAAGATAAAGAAGGCATTACTCGTAATTATTCTGAAGTGGTTATCAATGAATTCATGAAGCTTGGAATGACAAAGTAGACGCCTAGTCGTTCCAAACCCATTCTTTGGCTCGATCCTAGTTTTTGCTGATGGAAGCAATGGTAGTGTTGGACAATTGATCCATTTTGCCTGGCCTTTATTGCTTCTCTAAGTCGGCAATGACAGTGAGCTCAAGACAAATTAAAGCTGAATCCACCTTCATATTTTATTGAGACCTGAACGAACCCTGCTTCCGACGAGGCGGGGTCTTTTATTTTATAGTGGTTTGAGTTGAGCATAGGCAACCGCCAATTGAGCCGCCAACTTTGCGTTATTCAAAACCAATTGAATGTTGGCTTTCAGGCTTTTCCCTTCGGTAATTGATTCAATTGCTGCCAGTAGAAAAGGACTCAGTGCTTTGCCCTGAATATTGGCTTGTTCTGCCTTTTTGATCGCTTCATCAATCGCTTGATTGATCGCCGCATATTCGACTTGGTCGGCTAGCGGAATGGGGTTGGCAACGACCAATCCTCCCTTGAGTCCCAGTGTCCATTTGGCTTGCATGGCTTCGGCCAATTCACTGAGGTCATCAATCCGATAATCGACCTGAAGGCCACTTTCTCGATGGTAAAAGGCTGGAAATTCATTGGTCCCATATCCAATGACGGGGACTCCGTGGGTTTCTAGATATTCTAAAGTTCGGGGCAAATCTAAGATAGATTTGGCCCCCGCACACACTACGGCTATGTTGGTTTGTGCGAGTTCTTGTAAATCGGCAGAGACATCCATGCTCGATTCGCCTCCTCGATGCACTCCACCAATTCCTCCCGTAGCAAAAACAGGAATACCAGCCAATTGGGCGATGATCATGGTAGACGCCACCGTAGTGGCTCCATCCAACCGTTTGGCGATGATGAATGGCAGATCGCGTCGACTGGTTTTGTTTACTTTTGGCCCTGCTTTTCCCAAAACATCAATTTCGTCTGGGCTCAAACCTGCCTTCATCCGACCATTGAGTAGGGCAATGGTTGCGGGAACTGCTCCATGATCGCGAACACATTGCTCAACCCGTAGCGCCGTTTCTACATTTTGAGGATAGGGCATCCCGTGAGCAATAATGGTGGATTCCAAGGCAACGACTGCCTGGCCGCTGGCAAGCGCATCCTGAACTTCTTGACTTTGATCGAGGTATTGAGCAATCATGGTCCAAAGAAAAAGAAATTATCGCTTGGCAGTATGGTCTAGTTTCAAAAAAACTACCTTTGTTGCCCAATCAATCCAATTTTACATGTCAGTTGCTTTTCAATCCATCTTTCCCCAACCCAAATCTATTGTGGGAATGATTCATTTGGCTCCACTGCCCGGAACGCCTGCTTTCCGAGGAAGCAGCCAGGAAGTCATTGATCTGGCGATGCAGGAGCTAAGTGCTTATCTGGAAGCAGGGATCGATGCTTTGATCATCGAAAATATGCACGATGTTCCCTATTTGAAAAATGAAGTAGGACATGAGGTCAGTAGTTTGATGAGTATTATTGCTTATGAAATGAAGCGGAGGAGTCAGCTGCCATGTGGCATTCAAGTATTGGCGGCAGCCAATCAAGCAGCGCTGGCCGTGGCAAAGGCCGCTCATTTGGATTTCATTCGAGCAGAAGGCTTTGTTTTTGGGCATTTGGCAGATGAAGGCTACATTGATGCCAATGCAGGTGCCTTATTGCGTTACCGCAAAATGATTGGGGCAGAGGAAATTGCGGTGTTTACCGACATTAAGAAAAAACACAGCTCTCATCAATTGACCAGCGATATTGATTTGGTAGAAACGGCCAAGACGGCAGCTTATTTTCGAGCTGATGGATTGATCATCACTGGAAGTTCAACCGGGAGAGCGGCAGATTTGGCCGAGATAAAGGCCGTCAAACAAGCCTGCTCTTTACCCGTTTTGGTGGGCTCGGGAATCAATTTGGCCAATTTGGAGGTCTACATGGAGCAGGCAGACGCACTGATTGTCGGTTCTTGGTTCAAAAAAGAGGGGCATTGGGCCAATTCTCTGGACACCGATCGGATTAAGCGATTGATGGAGCATGGCCGGGAAATTCGGCAAAAAGCAAACGGCTAATGATCCTCAGTAAGACCTTAGCCGTTTGTTCCAACAAAAAACCTTAAAAAAAGGGAAATTTTGCTAGTTAATAGGGTTTAATTACTTGAATAACGGACATTGATCAAAAAGTTACATTTTCTTTCTATCTTTCTTGTCTCAAAGACAAAAAAACATGATCAAAACAGAAGTATGCATTGTGGGCGCGGGCCCTGGCGGGGCTGGAGCTGCGCTACAATTGGCTTATCAAAATATTCCCTCAGTCCTCATTGACAAGGCGACTTTTCCTCGGGATAAAATATGTGGTGATGCACTGAGCGGTAAAGTCGTAACGGTGCTCAACCGAATGGAT
>JBCCSR010000358.1:0-5829 GCA_039199865.1 Bacteroidota bacterium | reverse complement strand
GGAGAAATGAAGCCATCCGTACGTCTATTTTCGGAATCGTTCCTGCCATTACTTACAATTTTAAATTTTAGCCATGAAGTATCCTTATTTATGCTTTCTCATCATTGTTTTATTTTATGCTTGTGAAGAAGTTGTTGAGGTAGACTTACCAGAAACGGAATCGCGATTGGTCATCGATGCGGTGCTCCGAGTGGATACTTCTGAAGTCTTTGTCCCCATTGAAATTAAGGTGGCAGAGACGAGTAGTTTTTTCGAGGAAAACACCCCCGCTAGTCTGGAAAGTGCAGTGATTATCTACGGTTTGCCCGTAGAGGGCGCACCAGAACTTTTTGAGTTCTCCTTTCGGTCCAATTTAACGGAATCGGCACCAGGTAGTGGCATTTACGTACCTGATCCTTCGTTTAGTACGGATCAAAGAATTCGCAGCAGCACCCTACAAGAAGGCTTTGTGTTCCAATTCATTCTTGAGCATCAGGGGAGAAGGTATCTGGCGGTGACTCCTTATCGTCCGTCCGTGGCAATCGACAACTTAGAACAGGGAGAGGAAATCCTTTTTAATGATGATGACAAAGAGTTGAAAATTACTTTTACGGATATTCCCATCGAAAAAAATTACTACGTCTTTGATTTTGACTTTGGCGAATTCCTGGCGGTCGATGATCAATTTACCGATGGTCAACAATTTGAATTTTCTTACTTCCATCAGAACCCTCTTGAGGTCGGCCAGGAAGTTGAAGTCAGCATTTTGGGGGCAGACTTAGAATTCTACAATTACATGGATTTACTCATGGAGCAAACCATGGACGATGGTGGTGTCTTCGAAACGCCAGCCAGTACCGTCCGTGGAAATATTTTTGATATCACGGGCTTGGACAATATCAACATCTTTGACAATGTTGAACGGCCGGAAGTCTTTCCACTGGGCTATTTTGCCGTCGTACAAACGTTCAAACAGCGCATTACCATCGAATGAGCAGGAGCTTTCTCCTCCCTTTTGTCTCTAGCAAACGAAGTTTTACTCAAATCGCAAAGCATCAATTGGATTGCCCTGCGCTGCTCGTAAAGCATGAAAACCCGTCATCAAGAAAGTGAGTGCAAAAGTAAAAAATAGCGCTAGGGCAAATAACCAGTAATTGATACGGATGTGATAGTGAAAAGTATCCAACCATTGCCCCATAAAATACCAACTAGCAACGAAAGCAGGAATTGCTGCCAGTGCAACCAACAACATAAAGTTGCGAGTAAGCAGATAAATGAGTTGACTGGTGTTGGCACCCAAAATTTTGCGAATGCCAATTTCTTTGGTCCTTTGTTCGGCAGTAAAAGAGGCCAATCCAATCAGGCCTAGACAAGCAATAAAAATCATCAGCAGGCTAAAGAAACTAAAGATTCGGCTTCTAATCTGGTCGCTTTGATAATTCTCCATAAAGGCGCTATCGACAAATTCGTATTCAAAAGGTTGATTGGGAAAAATCGTTTGCCAGCTTTGTTCTACGTAGGCAATCAGCTCCGCTAGCTCGGAATTGTTACCCGGATTGAGACGGATATGAGTAACGCGATTGTTGAAACTAGGTTGGAAAATCAAAGCGGCGATGGGTTCGTATAAAGATTGTTGATGAAAATCTTTGACTACGGCAATGACTCGGTGAATGGGCAAAGTGTCTGCCGTCCCCATCTGCAATTTTTTACCAATAGGATCGGTCCATCCCATCCGCTCGACCATTGATTCGTTGACATAAATGGCTGCGGTGCTATCGGTCCCAAACTTAGGATCAAAGGGACGACCCGTGATGATCTCGGCACCAAGTGTATTGAAAAAATCAAAGTCTACGCGATAACCATCCACTCCTTTTTGTTCCATCACCCCACTTGCGTTTTCAATATTCATCAGGTTTTTACCGGTGCCATCTCCCGGCGTAACGGAAGCGGTTCCAACGTTGGTGATCTTGGGATTTTGTAGTAATTTTTGTCGCAGGGCGGGGTATCTCTCTAGGTCTTCGTCACTTTCAATATGAAAGGTCAAAACGTGTTCTTTGTCGAAACCGAGATCCTTATTGCGCAAGTAATTCATTTGATCGTAGATGACTCCAGTCCCTGCCAGCATGAACAGGGTGATCATGAATTGGATCATCACGAGCGCTTTGCGTAACCCCGGATTGCCACTTCCCTTGGCAAGGCTACCTTTCAGTACTTGAATGGGCTCAAAGGCAGATAGGTAAAAAGCGGGATAACTTCCTCCCAGAAAACCAATTCCCAAAACAATCCCCAAGGAAATCAGCAGTGTACTAGGCGACCAGAGTAAACTTTGCGCTAAGTTTAGCTCAAATAAGCTATTGAAAAAAGGCAAAAGTAAATGGACGAGGGCAAAGCTCAAGGCCAAAGCAAACAGTGCAAACAAAATGGACTCCGACAAAAACTGGCCAATCAATTGCCAACGCTCTGAACCCAAGACTTTGCGAATGCCTACTTCCATTGCTCGTTTGGTCGCCCGCGCAGTAGCCAGATTCATATAATTGATGGCCGCAATCAAAAGAATGAAGAGCGCTACTACGCTAAAAATATAAATGAATCCCATATTGCCCACCGGCACTGGCTCGCCTTCAAAATTGGAGCTCAGATGAATGTCCGTAATGGGCAGCAATTCGTATTTGATATTGATGTTGAACTGATCAAAAATAACGGCTACGTGGTTTTTGATCACCTCGGGTAAATGTGCGGCAAAGGCATCCGTATCCGCTCCTTCTTTTAGTAAGACATAAGAGTAAATCCAAAAGCCTCCCCAGTTGGCAGCGGTTAAATCATTGAATCCAGCGACGGTATTACTGGAAGTCATGGCTTCCGCAATGATATGCGACTGCTGAGGCATATCCCGGTAGATACCAGTCACTTTATACGTTCGGTCATCATCGGCCCGCAAACTTTGTCCCATGGCTGCTTCATCCCCAAAAATACGATGGGCCACCGATTGAGAAAGGACAATCGAGTTAGGAGCATTCAAAGCCGTTTTGGGATTTCCTTGGAGCAAATCAAAGGTGAACACTTCAAAAACGGTGGAATCAACAATGTAGACGTCTTCAACAAAAAAGCTACGGTCTTCATAGTCAAAACGGGTTCGATTACCGGGTATAAACCGAACGTATTGTTCCACTTCCGGATAGTCTTGTTTTAATTGTCGAGCTAGGGGCACCTGAGTGACTGCCCAGCGGAAATGATCGTCGGGCTCGGTAATATCAGAAGAGATGCGAAAAATTCGATCTCCCTTTTCGTGGTATTGATCATAACTCAACTCTTCCGTCAGATACAACATGATGAGTAAGGTCGCAGCAATGCCAATGGTGAGCCCCAAAATATTGATGAGCGCATAAGTGGGTTGGCGTTGAAAAGTACGGAGGGCAATTAGAAAATAATTTTTGAGCATAATCGCAATAATGGTTTATTGGGCTAGTATTTCTCCAGCAGGGATGAATGAAAAGCTGGGGCAAGATAAGGATTAAAAAAGAAATACGAAACTATTCGTATAAAAATTAACATTTAGTCGAATGGCCAATCATTCTGTCCAATTATCATTGCCATTCATCTATTAAATGACGCTCAAGGGGAAAAAAAGTTGCTTCTTGTTGGACATCCGGTCAAATGGAAACGGGCTTTTCTTTTTTACAAGTTCCCCATTAACTGACCCTTCCTGTTTAGTCCGCGGCTCTCTTTTCTTATCGTCTAAGAGTAGAAGCAAAGATTTTCGAATACACGCTTATTCGGACAGGGAAGTAGTACTGCTTTTTACCTCTGGTAGATTACCAAAACAATTGTCAAACAACAACTCATTGAATGATGAATCCATTAAAACAATTCTTTCTTTTTTCTTCTGGTGTAGATCAAAGTATCTTGGCCAAATGCCCTTCTGATGAAAATAAATATCTAGGCATCGGAGCAACTGTATTTTTTACTGGATTACTAGCTTTTTGTTCTGCGGGTTATGCCTTATACACAGTTTTTGATTCGGCCTTTTTGGCGATTGCTTTTGGTCTGTTGTGGGGAATGATGATTTACAATTTAGATCGTTACATCGTTTCGAGTATGAAGAACAATGGTTCTTTTTGGCAAGATTTTGCCATCGCCTTTCCGCGTTTGCTCATGGCAGTTTTGTTGGCACTAGTGATTTCAAAGCCATTGGAACTGAAAATTTTTGAAAAGGAGATCAATGCAGAATTGATTGTCATGGAACAGGAACTATTCAAGACCCAGGAGGATCGCGTCAAGGAAAGATACGCTCAGCAAATCGCCGATACGCAAAATGAAGTGGCCCAATTGAAAGCGGAAGTTGCGACGAAAACTGCGGCCAGAGATACCTTGGCCATGATGGCTTTGCAAGAAGCAGACGGAACGGGCGGCTCCAGAAATAAAAATCTTGGACCGATTTATCGAGCCAAAAAACAAAAAGCGGATGAGGCGCAGCGAGAGCTCGACCAACTCCTGGCTCGTCATCTTCCCCAGATTGCCGAAAAGGAGGCCTTAATCGAATCTTTACAAACGACGTCAACGACAGAAATTGCCAATTTAAACCGCGATCAGTTCGGTGGCATTGCGGCCCGGATGGAAGCCTTGGATCGTTTGGCGAGTAGGAGCGAAGCCATTTGGCTGGCCAACCTGTTTATCATGCTCTTATTTATTGCCATCGAAACGGCCCCCATTTTCGTTAAACTCATCGCTCAGCGTGGCCCCTACGATTATCTTCTACACGAACATGAGCATGTTTTTAAAATGGTCAATGAAGAACAAACCACGATGCTCCGCAATTCGGTCAAAAACAAATTGTATTTGGATACAGAAATAGGGGTCCATCGGGCCAAAGCCAAGGCAGTTGCTGAGAAAGCCTTGATTGACGAACAATTGCGCCAACGATTGGAGGACCTCAAGCAAAGCCCTTTGAATTGGGAGGAAAGTATGTTGAAGATGTAGTAGTAGAAAGATATCATTTTACCTATTTTGTAAAGCAAGGGATAGTTTTGGAATGGGCTTCTTTAAGAGTGGCCCATTTTTATTTCCCAAAAAAAGCCTACATTCGCGATGGAAATTGGAGCGAAAATCTAAGCCGTAATACTTAGAAACCATTGTGCTGAAAGTTAAAGCTAAAAAGATGTCACCACTAAGATATATTCGCTATCGAGAAACTTACAAGGTTCGTACGTACGAAGTGGATAGCAATAAGCAAATCACCATTCCTGCCCTACTCACTCTGATGCAGGAAACAGCCATGCAACAAGTCATCAAAATGAAGGTATCCCTTTGGGACTTGGAAGCACTGAATATGTCTTGGGTGATGATGCGCATGCAGCTGAAAATTCATCGGCTCCCCCAATTGGGAGAAGAACTCATCATTACGACCAATCCGGCTGGTTTTGAAAAACTATTGACCTATCGCGATTACCGGGTTTACGATCACAATGAAAAACTTATTGCTACCGCTGCTTCCACTTGGTTGATGATGGATACCCAAAAAAGACGGATGACTCGTATTCCGGAGTATATCCTCGAGTACACCCCACCGCCCGATCATCCTTTACTTCCTCGGCCATTAAACAAATTGCCACTGATTGAAACGCCATTTACAGAAAAAAAGCACTGGGAAGTCAATTGGCACGATCTCGATTTCAACGAGCACCTCAGCAATGTCAATTATATCAAATGGATCGTGGAAACCATGGAGGACGAATATCTCCGAAAGCGTCAGCTCAAGCAATTGGATCTCATCTTTAGAGCAGAGTCCCTTTGGAAGGATGAGGTGTTGGGTTTGATTCAAGCGACGGAGGAGCATACTTTTCGGCATCGCTT
>JBCCSR010000357.1:0-5831 GCA_039199865.1 Bacteroidota bacterium | reverse complement strand
GCATGATCTGGGCAGCCAAGCTCCCCGCAATGGCTCCGACAATAATCATGACCAGAAGTTTCATATCCATAACGAATCGTTTAAATTGAGTTGAAAGATTTCAACAAATATGCGCTAAAATAAAGAAGTAATGGTCAAAAAGTAAATTTGACCATCGCTAAAAGGTAAAATCTAAATCCTTCCACTTTTTTTGTACTTTTAACTAGACTTAGAAATCGCTCTACGGTCCCAAAAGCCTAATGCCGAGGCAAAACCAACCCATCGAAATCAAACCAAAACCATGAAACGCTTCGCTCCGCTCGACATTTATCGAGGCATGACCATTTGCCTGATGATCATCGTGAATAGCACGGGAGATTGGGGACAAACTTTTGCTCCCTTGTTGCACGCGCCCTGGCATGGTTTTACCCCTACCGACTGGGTTTTTCCTTCTTTCCTCTTTGCGATGGGTACTTCTTTTGCTTTTGTTAAAACGCGTTGGGCCAACACAACTTTAAGGGAGGTACTGCCCAAGATTGTAAAACGAACCCTCATCATTTTTTTATTGGGTTATTTGCTCAATTGTTTTCCTTTTGTCCGTTGGTCTCCGGAAGGGGAATTGGTTCGCAAAGCCTTCGCTGACATTCGAATCATGGGGGTTTTACAACGCATTGCCCTATGCTATCTCTTGGCGGCATTGCTCATTTTTTGCTTCAAGCAAAAACGGTTGATGCTCGTATCGGGCGTTTTGCTCATCGCCTATTGGATCGTCTTGTATGCCTTCGGCGATTACAGCCTTGAGGGGAATGTTGCCCGGGCCATTGATCGACTTTTGCTTGGCGATGCCCATCTCTACAAAGGAGAAGGTTTGCCTTTCGATCCGGAAGGTTTGTTGAGTACGCTCCCCGCGGCGGTCAATGTCATTGGAGGATATTTTACTGGAAGCTATCTGTTGCGAGACAAAATTACCTACGAGCATTTGGCCAAACTCCTCATGCTTGGATCGGTACTAATGGCTTTGGCCTATTGCTGGCATTTGAGTTTTCCCATCAACAAAAAAATATGGACCAGTTCTTATGTTCTACTGACCATTGGCATCAGCATGATTGTACTGACCCTAATCATCTATTTGATGGAATTTAAAACAAAACCCTTATCGTTTTACTTTTTTGATATCTTTGGAAAAAACTCACTTGTCATTTATCTGTTCTCCATTTTCTTAGCCATTCTATTGCTCGTTTTCAGAACACCGCATCAACAGAATTTTTACAGCTGGATTTACGTCAATGGTTTCAAATGGATTGGTCCATATTATGGTGCCTTTGCTTTTGCCTTTAGCTTTATGCTGGCTTGCTGGCTATTCGGTTGGTTTTTGTATCGACGTAAAATATTCATTCGGGTGTGACCGGAGTAAGCAAGCGGAAAATAACAAAGGAAAGGCAATGTGTTTGAGTTTTTAAAAACATGTGTTTATTGTACTTAGCTTGGAATTGGAGAGCGGAAAGAGGACGCTGAGTTGAGGAAAATTTGGACTGCTAAGTCAAGAGCATTCGATCAAGAAGGAGGAGCTTTTTTCAATTTCTCATTAAATGTAACAGTTCATTTTGCATCGATTGTCCAGTCTACGGCCATACCAAATAATATTTTGAGTATTCAATACGATGTGACAGCAAGTTGATAAAAATATTTTTTTGCGTCAAAAGAATAGTACGAATAGGTTATAACGCCCCTTTCTGACTCGGGTCTAGTCCTTCCAATCGGGGATCTATTTTTTGTGACAAAAATAAGGCTTCGTTCTATCAGAAAAATTTTCCGAAAAATGAAAATGGGAGATGCACCTTCGAGCGGACTGCACGGTGCATGCTTTTTTGCCATTGCTAAAAAGTGGCATTTTCTGCTTCTGAGTAACAAAAATCGAAATAGCCCTTGACCTCTACTCCTAAAAAGAGAAAAACCGTTTCTTTCTGGGAAAAAGTGGTAGATTTCTCTTTTTTTGGATAAAAATCGCCTGCGCCTTGACGTTACATTATTTCTTAAATCAAAGCGACCTTTGTCTTCCGTACTGCCTTTTCCCCCGCTCATTGACCACCTTACATTTAGCTCATTTCAAAGTCCAACAAAGCCCTGCCAACAAGGCATTCAATCGGTTATTTTGGCTTAAATACAGTCTTTTTCACCCATTCCAAGGGGTTTAATCTCGACGCCACAATGGATCGGACCAATCGGTCGCCCCACATCATATTAAAGAAAAATAAGTGCAACGTAAACAGAGGTCACAGGATTCCAGCAGTTGAAAAAAAGTATTGCTACGGACTCACCTACATTTGATCCAGAAAGGATAAACAAGTAAAAAATTATTTTCCTTCCCTCCCAGACGATTTTATTACTCCCCTCGTCGCATCCAATACGCTAATGCATAACCCAAGTTGAAATGACCATACATCTACTCGTTTGTATTTTATTTGCCTTCGTCCTGAGTTACCTAATGATTCCTCTACTGATCAAGTACGCGATAAAATACGCTTTACTTGATCAGCCCAATCGACGTAAATTACATATCAATCCCACTCCTTCACTGGGGGGGCTAGCTATTTTCGCAGCCTTCATCAGCGTATTTTTTCTATCTCCATCAACGGAAATATCAGTCAAAACCCAGGCCCTCGCTTTAGTCGCCACGCTCATTGTATTGGTGGGCTTGTACGATGACCTCTACGATATGCGAGCCGGTAAAAAAGCGCTTTGGCAAATTGCCTTGATTAGTGTTTTATACCTTGCGGGAATTCGCTTGGAAGGACTAGCTGGCCTTCCTTTTTTCGAGCAATTTCCTCCCGTCTTGAGTTATTTTGCTACCGTCCTATTTGTCATGACCATCATCAATGCTTATAATTTGATCGATGGAATTGATGGGCTTGCGGGGAGTTTGAGTTTGCATGCTTGCTTGGTATTTGCCTGGCTTTTCTATGCCTTGAACAATGTGGGCTGGAGCGTAATGGCTTTGTCGGTCAGTGCGGGGTTGCTCGCATTTTTGAAGTACAACTTTCGCAATGCACGCATTTTTCTGGGCGATAATGGATCGATGCTATTGGGTTTGATGATTGCCGTTTTTAGTTTGGAATACTTGCAGTGCTGTGGCAATCAAACGGCAAACACATCCAATGTCCTCATCGTTTTATCTATCGTCATCATTCCAGTGATGGATCAGACTCGGATATTTTTCACCCGAATTAACAGAGGTCACTCTCCTTTTCGGGCCGACCGTACCCATATCCATCATATCCTACTCGACAATCATTTGAAAACGACTTCTATTTGCCTCAGTCTGGTGTTCCTCAACATGTTGTTGGTATACAGTACGAATTGGCTAGAACAGATTTATCTCCCCTTGGCACTTTTCGAATTGCTGTTGAGTGCAGCCATTGGAATGCTCCTCATTTGTATCGGCTCTTTTTATCTGAGGTCCAGAAAAAAAAGAAAACGTATGGACCGCCAATCCATAATCGACTCCTTCAAAAAATCCCTCTAACATTTACAGACAAGAGAAAGTAATATCTAGAGACATATTTAATCAAAAAAACCATGGAAATTCAAAAGACAAAGTTAGCAATTATTGGTACGGTAGGCGTGCCCGCCAAATACGGGGGCTTCGAAACACTGGCCCATCATCTAGTACTAAAATTAAATCAAGAATACGATATCACGGTATTTGCCAGTAAAAATGCTTATCCCGAAAATGAGAGAGTTCCCGAATGGAACAATGCAAAAATCAAATACCTTCCTTTTAATGCCAATGGCATCCAAAGCATCATCTACGACCTCTGGTCCATCATCTATGCCCTAATTTATTGCGATGTATTGCTAATTCTCGGGGTATCGGGATGCTTATGCCTACCTTTTATCAAATTGTTCAGCAAGAAAAAAATCATCGTCAATATTGATGGTTTGGAATGGCGTCGACCCAAATGGAATTGGTTGGGCAAAAAGTTTTTGCGCTTTAGCGAAGGCATTGCTTGCAAATTTGCCGATACCATTGTTACCGACAATCAAATGCTGAAAGAATACGTCAAGATCCAATACAGCCGAGAGAGTACACTCATCGAATACGGTGCGGATCACTGTACTCCTGTCGCCATTGAAGATCAGTACTTGTATCGCTTTCCATTTTTAAAAGACAAATATGCTTTTAAAGTCGCGCGAATCGAACCCGAGAATCACATCAAGACCATTCTCGAGGCCTTTGCCTACGAAAATAGCCAGCAATTTGTGATCGTCGGTAACTGGGACAATAGTGCTTACGGAAGAAGATTGAAAAATCACTATAGCCAATTTTCCAACCTTCACTTGTATGATCCCATTTACGACGCGACCGTACTTAACATGTTGCGCTCCAATGCGCAGTATTACGTTCACGGGCACAGTGCGGGAGGAACCAATCCCTCACTAGTTGAAGCCATGTATCTCGGTTTGCCCATTCTATCTTTTGATGTCATTTACAATCGGGCCACCACCAACAATCAGGCAGTTTATTTCAACAATGTCAATGAATTGAGGCAAATGCTCAAACAAATCGAACATATTCCGCTGTTTGCCATTGGCCAAAACCTCAGAGCATTTGCCTTAAAAAAATACTTGTGGGCAGATATTTCTCAGCGCTACAGTCAATTGTTTGACCAAGTCAAAGTCAAAGATATTTTGTTGCCTGAATACCGTAGACTGACGATAAACCCAGCCGCCATCCATTCTCCAAAAATAAGTAAGAAAAACAGAACTAGTAGAAAAGCGGTTCCGGTAGTTTTAAATGCGCCCTCTACGCCTACTCCTTTAGTCTCCACCAACAATTAAAAAGAAAGTACATCATGAAATCAATACTTTTACGATATTGTTGCCACATCCTATTCCTACTCCCCCTCTATTTTAATGCCCAGGGACAAAGCACGCCCACCAAAGCCATCGAAGAAATAGATTGCCAGTGTGATCGTGAAAGAGATTCTTTGTCTCTCTTGTCTTTCTATCATGCAACCAACGGGCCTAACTGGGAGAACCAATGGGATCTCAGACAGCCTATTAACACGTGGTATGGCATCGCGTTAGGTCCGGATGGTTGTGTTTGGACAATTGATATGGATGGACTTCCTGATTTTTCGTTGAAACGCAAAAATGGGAATAAGCTCAAAGGCGAGCTTCCTGACCTCATCTTACCATCCTTACGCAATCTGCTCCTGGCAAGCAACAAATTGACTGGAAGTATTCCGGAGTTCAGTTACATGCCTCACCTCAGAGTCTTGCAATTGTCTTGTAATGATTTTGGTGGACTCATTCCCTCTTTTTCCAAATGCCCTGACCTCAAAGCCTTGGAGTTGGATTACAACAAATTGGAGGGAACCATCCCCGATCTCAATCAATTGAAGAAACTTGAAAGTCTGTACCTATTGGGCAATAATCTACGGGGAAGTATTCCCAATTTTAACGCACTGGTTAATCTCAAATATTTCATTGCCAACCACAACAAACTTTCTGGTGAATTGCCCGATTTTCGCTACAATGCGGCTTTGCGCAAACTTTTAATTAGCAACAATAAACTGGATGGCCAGCTACCAGATCTTGGTCATCTGAGTGAATTGACCCACCTCAATCTATCCAACAACGAACTCCAGGGGAGCGTATTTGACTGGTCTTTTTGCGCCAATTTAAAGTACATTGATTTGTCGAACAATCAGCTAGAGGGAGCCTTATCCAAAATCCGTACACTTAGCCAACTAGAGGTTTTTATTGTAAAAGACAATCAGCTGGAAGAGAATATTCCCGACCCGTCGGACTTGCAAAAGCTTCATACTTTTATTGTCAGTCACAACCAG
>JBCCSR010000356.1:0-5841 GCA_039199865.1 Bacteroidota bacterium | reverse complement strand
ACGGAGTAAAATGTACGATTAACCTGGACGCATTGAATTTTAATTCTTTTGTACTTTACTTTAGACTTTATTACGAATCGTTTTGTGGAGGAAGAAAATGATCCATTTTCTTACATACAATGTCATTTGTAATAAAGTCTTTTTATTGGTACAATCCCCTAAAACTGATATTAAAAAATGCGGCCATAATTTTAAAAGTAGTATAAATCATGATGTATTTTTCCCTGTTGCTGATAAAATTAAGCATTCATTCTGTTTCCATTTATTAAAGCTGAATTATATGATTTAAAAATAAATATAACAAGCCTTGTATTTTGTCTTTTCAAGTTTATAGAGTCTTTTATAATTTGCTTATCTGAACACAACTGCCTTTTAATCCCCCCATGTCAATCTCCTAAATTTGAAGCGTAAGTCAATGGTATCTGTTGCTTATGCTCACCGCTATGTCCTTAACGGAACATACTATTGTTGAGCCTCGGTGTCGATGGAATTTAGGAACACTACTTAGTTTGAAACCTAACAACGTAAACTATGAAAAAAGACCTCACTAAGTTGACCAGGGAGTTGTTTAAAGATCCGGAGTTGTTGATCAATATTGGATTTTCGAAGCGGGAGTCTACTATTTTTTACCAGCTGATTCAAGGCCAATCGATTGCCGAAATTGCCAATCGAATGGATTTGCCGTATTACGAAGTCAGTTATATTAAGAGACAGCGTTTTCATTTGATTCCCGTTTTTTTGCAAAGAAAACTTGATCAATTGAGTTCAGTCGATTTTGAGGGCATCCAGCGAAGCCTATTGGCTTTGAACCAGCAAATCGTAAATTCCATCCATCTGTTCAAAAATAGTCAGGTTTATTCTATCAGTGAGCTAAGATTGTCTAAGCGAACCATTAATTCTCTCATTGCTTACAACATCAAAACGACTGAGGACTTGTTGAGCTACAATCTAAAGGAGTTGGCGGGAGTAAAAAATATTGGACAAAAAGCACTCAAAGAAATAGAGCTAGAATTGAAACGATTGAAGCTTTTATCGAGCCATTCCAGTAAGCAGAACGATTAATTGCCTATCATTGTAGCCTAAATTTTAATTTCTAGGAGTTCAAAACTAAAATTTAACTTGTCCATACTCGGTGGAATTGATGGAGTTTGTCTTCCCTATCAATCTAATTGGCTACTTGATGCGAATTTCAGCTGGATCGAGAATTTTCTAGGAGGGCTTTACTGCTGGTAGTTGGATAAGAGGAGGCACCGTGCTGCTGCTAAACGACCATCAATAGCGCTTTAAAAATATTTAGTCTAACAGTTGTAATCCCATGTTGCTACTTAAAATTTTGCTTTATCTCTTGCTGGTTATTGCTGGTATCTTGTTGGGATATGCACTGCTGACTTTGATTGGTTACCTGGTTCCGTACAATCGGAAATTTCGACCTGCGGAAGAGGGAATTGACATTTACATTGGGACCAATGGCTTACACACTGATTTTATTCTTCCTTGTCGCAATCACTGTTTTGATTGGACCCAATGGATTGCCAATAAAGATTTTTTGACAGAGCTATCCGAAAATACTTTTCTGAGTTTTGGCTGGGGTGATAAAGCCATTTACCTGGATCTTCCTTCTTGGGAGAAGCTAACCGTTGGGCTGACCTTAAAAACTTTACTTTGGCCTACCCCAACCATCATGCGTTTGACGGCCCACAAAACCCTGCCTCAAGACAAGAAGGAGCTATATCCTACTCGCATTACCGAAAAACAATACAAAGCGCTTTGTCACTATATTTTTGATACCTTCGCCCTTGATCAATCCAAAAATGTGATGCGCATTCCAAAAGTGGAAGGAAAAACCTTTACTCCAAATGATAACTTTTATCAGTCGAAGGGGCAATACCATGCCTTCAACACTTGCAATACTTGGGTGAACAAAGGTTTGAGGCGAGTAGGTGTGAGAACTGCTCTATGGTCGCCTTTTTACAGCGGAATTTTTTACCAATTCTACAAAGAAATGTCCTAGAATTTGGCATCTTACAATTCATAACGTACGCAAAACGAATGCGATTATTTTTCAATGACAAGACTTTTTGTGGGAGTCAGTGAGACCGTAGACCATTTATACGCGTATATTATTATTTGGATGCCTTAAGTTTAAAACAGATAAGCATGCTACAAAATCAATCGGCACTAAAGCTCAACAAACGTGTTTTTGTTCCTACCGTCCTTTTCCTCATCTTAGTGATCATTGTTAGTCTATACGACAATGAGGCCTTTATCGCTGTTGCTGAACAAACCAATCAATGGATTTTGGACCAATTTGGATGACTGTTTTCCTGGTGTCCTTTCTTATTTTTGATCATTTTAGGAATCGTTTATTTCTCCCCTTTAGCCAAGGTCAAAATTGGTGGTCCTGAGGCAAAACCGATTCTTTCTAGGTGGCGCTGGTTTGCTATTGCTCTGTGTACGACTTTGGCAACTGGTGTTTTGTTGTGGGGAACTGCGGAGCCACTCTACCACCTGCATCAACCTCCGTCCAATTTGGGAATCTTGGCCAATAGTCCGGCTGCTGCTCGCTTTGCCATGTCGACCATGTTTATGCATTGGTCCTTTTCTCCTTATGGTATTTACACCATTACCGCTTTATTGTTTGCCCTGAGTTATTACAATTATCGACAAGCCTTCAGCATCCGATCGCTTTTTTATCCACTATTTAAAAAAAACATACCTGAACATCTAGGGACTTTAATGGATATCGTTTGTTTATCTGCTTTGGTTGCGGGAATGGCAGCCTCACTAGGTACTGGAATTTTTGCAATGATGGGAGGGCTGGAAGCAACACTTGCGGTGAGCAAATCAGATCTCATCTTGGGATGTATTGGATTTGCCGTGGTGGCCACTTTTATTGTGTCTGCGGCGAGTGGATTGCAGCGGGGAATTAGTTTTTTATCTAATCTCAATGCCTATGCCTTTTTTATTTTAGTGGTACTGATATTTATTTTGGGCCCTACTGGCTATTTGTTGAAAATTGGTGGAGAGGGAGTAGTCGATTATGGAATTCACTTTTTTGAACGAAGCACCAATTTCAGGGGAAGTTTGAATGCAGATTGGATGAATAGTTGGACGGTATTTTACTTTGCCAATTGGTTTGCCTGGGCACCAGTTGCTGCTTTGTTTTTGGGGCGTTTGTCTGTGGGGTATTCAGTTCGAGATTTCATCCATTTTAATTTGATTTTGCCTTCTGTTTTTTCTTGTCTTTGGATGATGGTTTTTAGTGGCATAGCGCTTGAAAATGATCTGGCAAGTAATGGTCAATTGTTTCAGGTCGTGAATGCTCAGGGAGAAGAAAATGTCATGTTTGTGATTTTTGAAAATCTACCTTTTGGTAAAGCAATCAGTATTTTCACTTTAGTAATGGTCTTTATTTCGTATGTCACCGCTGCCGATTCTAATATTTCTGCAATGAGTGCAATCAGCACGAACGGCATTAGTCCGGAAGACCCGGAAGCTCCCATTCATCTGAAAGTTATCTGGGGAACCGTTGTCGGTTTGCTTGCTTGGGTGATGATTACTTCTGCGGGAATAGATGGCATTCGATTGCTTTGTGTTTTGGGAGGATTTCCAGCCTTATTTATCATTATTATTGTAGCAGCCGGATTGGTAAGAGTATTGTTGAATAAAGACCGTTCAACTTCGTAGCTTTGACCGATGGGCTTGCGTTTATCGAAACCGTACAAGATACTCCGCTCAACATCTCTTGTGATTGGGTGGTCATTAATTGTTGTGGACAACCCATTCATTCTGACAAGAAAACATTTCGCTAATCAGCGTTCATCAAACAAGCGACTCCAAGGAACTTCCTGTGTCTTACGGTCGCTGTTTGTTTTGTTGAGCTGTTGGTAGATGGCAGCCAGCTATTCTTCTTTGTTTTTCCGTAAGGTAAAGTCGTAGGCCAGGATAAAAACAAGAGAATGAAAGGTGGAACGAACATTTCCATCACCACTGATTACGTACAAATCTTCGACCGGCACATTGGAAAAATCAACGAGTTGGCTATTGCCTTTTTTGAATCCAAAACCATAATCCACTCCAAAAGAAATTCGGCTATTCCAAATGTCACGAGCATTTCCGATTGAGATATGATAGACGCTAGGCGTCGTCGAAAGAAATTGTAAAGAGGAAGATTCATCCAGTGTTTCTCTTTGGTTGAAGTCGGTACGAAAGCCCCAGATAAGGGTGGACCTTTCGCTTAATTTGGTTTGTACACCGAGCGCGAAATTGAAGACCCAGCGGTTGCCATTTTCGATGAGCACCTCACTATCTGTCGGCACCGGCACTTCGCCATTGAAAGGATCATCAACATCCTGAATGACGGTATATCGTTCAATGGCCTTGAAGTATTCCATAGAAAAGGAAACCCGCGAACGGTTGATGGGAAAGTCCATTCCAAAGCCAATAGACAAAGGCGTTTTATGGTCGATGAGTCGGGCACCATCCAGGTTGGAGCTCAATACGGTACTGTCTTGTGGAAACACCTTTAAGTCATCGAATTCGTAATTGGCACTACGCAATAGGTATTGGTAAGTTGGCGTGGTTAGGGTGATGCCCACCTTGGTTCGATTTTGGATGGAAAAGGCCAAACCAAATTTGGTCAGCATGCCTCCGTTGGCAGAAAAAGAATAGCGCAATCGGTTGCGCCAGCCGGCGATTAAGCGATCGGGTGCATTGCTATTGATCAACTCCTTTTGTACCGAAAAGGAATTGGTTTGTCCATGGAAGGTCATAAACTGGCTAAAGCCAAAGGACAGATAATCGGTCATGCGTACCGACATGCCAAAACCAACCCATTGCTCAGACAGCTTTCGCTCAAACTCTAGATTACCGACGAAAAGTAGATCTTCGGTATTTTCCAAACGATTGACGACCCGGCCTCTAAAACGAATATTGGATTTGTAACGGGTAAAGGAAGTAATGGCTGCCCGAATAACTGAGCTTCCAAAAGGACTAAATCCAATGGCCGCAAGGCCCGGTGTGAGTCCAATCTCTCGATCGGTTACGGTAGTGCCTTCTCCCAGATAATTGGTGGTACGAAGTACCGAATAGGAAGGGGTAAGGAAAGATAGCGACAAACTAAAATCATCGTAATTTCCCATTCCCATCGCTCCGGGATTGTAAAAAACGGCGGTTTCATCGTCGGTAGAAGCAATGACTGCACCGTTGAGTAATAGGCCTTTTGCACCGTATTGATGGGTCCAGTAATGGGCATCTATCTGGGCAATCAATAGGTAAGCTGAGCCCAAAAATAGGGCAATGCTCAAGAGTAGTTTTTGGAGGATTGGTATCATTTCGCGAGTTTTTGCATCGAGATAACGGTTGATGGGAAAAAGTCGATGTTTGGAGAGGGCGATTTTAACAAATGTAAAATTTTCTCTTCCTTGACGTCAAATGTAGCTTTACCAGCTTTCTCAATAGTTGAGAAGTAGCATTTGGAAGCTAGTAGCCCCAATTAAATTTTTGTTTATCAATAAGTTGTACGAAATCCGGGCTTTACGTATTTAAAAAATATTTAATATTGGCTCGGTTTTTGCACACTTATTAGCGAAAAAATAAATAAACTCTGGCTTAAATTTTAAAAAAAGCCGAAAAACTATATTTTTGTAGCAACCAGAAGGTTATTTAATTATACTATTGAAACACTAAATTGAACATACATGGGTAAAATAATCTCCCTATTGAACCACAAGGGTGGTGTCGGTAAGACCACTAGCGCCATCAACATTGGAGCAGGATTAGTAGAGCTAGATCAAAAAGTATTGTTGATTGATCTCGATCCTCAGGCCAATCTTACCCTGT
>JBCCSR010000355.1:0-5851 GCA_039199865.1 Bacteroidota bacterium | reverse complement strand
TTAATAAAAAGTTAAGCAAAAGCAGGTATCCTCCATCTATTGTTAGCAAAACTTTAAAGTCTATGCAATTTGCATCACTGGCATTGTGTTTGAACCTACAGCAGTGAAATTCAAAACAAAGTACAAACACCCCCCTCCCAAAGTCCACTCAACACACCACACCAGAGACACCCATTAAATCATTTTTCGATTACACAATTATCATGGTCATTTCACGACAATGATATTTATTCATCAAAAATTCCACCCCCAGGAAGTGATCAATAAATATCATGGAAACTTGTCTAGCTAGCCAGATAGAAACGAAGTGGTAAAATGGGTGCAGGAATTTTTCTGCATTTTTTACCGCAGAAAAATTTTAAACAGATGAAAAAAACATTTCTAAAGGGGGTCCTTCTATGCGGTATCGTATTGACACTTGCCATGACCTCAAGCGCTACAACCTTCCATTCCATCCAAAGTGGCGATTGGCAAAGTTCTGACACTTGGGTAGAAAGCGGAAGTCCAAGTCCAAATGATGACATCGTCATCCATGCTGGGCATCGCGTTGAACTCAATGGAAAGGCTTACACCCATCGGGGCAACATTACCATTTTGGCCGGAGGCGAGTTGATTGCCAATACGGGCAATTATAAAAAGGGCTTCACCTTTGCTGGAACCGCCTTTCACGTTTTTGGCCGCCTCAGTTTGCCTTTCCCCGCCAAAGACTTTAGCATTTACGGTAATAGTTTGTTTTGGGGACATTCTTCCGCGCAAATTTCTATTAGCGATGATTGGATCGTCAAAGGAAATTCAACTACATTCATTGAAAGCATTTGTGTAGAAGTCGATGATGACTTCCACATTGAAGGCCAGCAGGCCACTGTTTGCGGGAGCGGAGGCATCAGTATTGGAAATGGAGCCAACAGCAATACTTTCAATCTGATTGATGGTGCAAGCGATGCGCAACTTTGCTTACAAACCAACGTTTATCGTGGCCAAGGTGGCCAATGCAATCAGGTTGTTACAACAGGTACAGGCAACCAATTGCCCATTGCCATTGATGATCAAACCAGTACCCATAAAAACCATCCGCTCGCAATCGACCTATTGTATCTCGGAACAGCAGACTACGATCCTGATCCAGGAAATCACCTACAAATTTATTCACTTGGCTTTGATGCGACCACAAGTGATCAAAGAACCCAGGCAGGAGGCCAGTTGATACTCGACGATAATGGAAGTCCTCTCGAT
The DNA here is from genome assembly GCA_039199865.1 of Bacteroidota bacterium. Classification (GTDB taxonomy): domain Bacteria; phylum Bacteroidota; class Bacteroidia; order Chitinophagales; family Saprospiraceae; genus JALZUU01. The sequence continues at coordinate 4,618 of JBCCSR010000355.1, read as the reverse complement.
CCATCGGACGACTTTGTCAACTACACGCCTCCTGTCGACTTTGTTGGTATCGATTCCTTTGGCTATGTACTTAGCGATCAGATGGGAGGCTTTGCTATGGCTTGGGTCGTCATCAATGTCAACGACGCCCTCCCGGTTGATTTGAGTACTTTTACCGCGAAGGCTGTTGATTGTCAAATACTACTGGAATGGACGACGGAGAGCGAGTGGGACAATGAATATTTTGAGCTAGAACATAGCCTTGATGGTCAACATTTTGAATATCTCACTACCATTGAAGGGGCGGGCAATAGTTCAACACGGCAATACTATCAATGGCGACACCAGCCCATTAAAGCTCAACAATACTACCGCATCAAACAAGTTGATTTTGACGGACAATTTAGTTATTCCCCCATCATTGTTCAGTCTACGGATTGCAACCTTCAACATAACAATGACTTATCCCTCAAACTATTCCCCAACCCTCTTTTCGATCAAGCACTACACATCCAGTTCAAGTCCCAACAAGACATTGACTTACCTCTAATCATTATTGATGCTTCGGGAAAAATTTGGAAGGAAACGATGATTCATAGTGAGAAAGGGCTACAGCAAATTGCATTCGACCTCAATGGGCTTCCCCCCGGACTGTACAACATCCGCTTGGGCCGTGAAAGCCAATTCCTCCTAAAACACGACAGACTATAGACAAATACTAGCCGTCTTTAGTAGAACCATGATCGACGCAGTGGAGGTCTTATTCAACGGGAAAAGGACCAAAGCTGCGTTTTGTTTTATTCGATTGAAATTAGACTGCCGAGTTAGACCAAAAAGTCTGCAAAGCGTTTTCATCCCCATTAAACAATTCCCGATCACACTTACCAATTCCGGGAATCGTTTCGTGAGCGGGACCTAGACTGCCATCCGTGTATTGCCAAAAAGTCCAAGCGGTCCAGCCTTTGGGTAAACGAGCAGTGGAGCCATATTCCGCCAACCAAAGCCAGCAACTTGACAAGGTGGGATTGGCTTGACTAGCAGTCAAACTTTTGAGTAAACTGCCACCGTAAAGTCCTGGATATTTACCCGTTTTCTCCTTGATCCTCTGGACAAATTGAACGGCTTGATCCAAGGACATGGTATTGTCCTTGTTGCTTTCGAAATCCAGTACTAATACGGTTGAATGTCCCGTTTGTGCAACTGAGAGAAAATGATCGGCCTGTGCGATGGGATCAGAATCATCCGCAAAATGATAGGCTCCCCAAAGGAATCCTGCAGCTTGAGCCGCCTGCCGATGGCTTTCGTAAGTTGGATCGACAAAAGTACTGCCTTGTGTTGCTTTTTGAAAAACAGCAGCCATTCCCGCCTGCTTAGCGGAAGTAAAATCCAGGTTGGTTCCATTGTGGTGAGAAATATCAAAAACTGCGTTCAAACTATTCTCCGGAGGAAAGGCAGTATTCCCCGAAGTACTCGTTGTGATGGTCGCTCCCAACTTTTCTGCAGCCGCCAGAGTTCCTGGGCCTACCACTCCGTCGGTCTGAAGTCCTTGTTGGCTTTGAAATTGAATGGTTGCAGCTTTAGTTTGGGAACCGAAGATTCCGTCAGCAGTTCCGTCCAAAAGTCTTTGTTGAATGAGAAAAGATTGCCATTGAGCCACTTCTTTTCCCTGCGTTCCATTGTGCAGCAGCATTGATTGGTCATTTAAGGTGAAGTAAAAATTCGACTTCAAATATAACAAAATATTTTAATACAATTCCAAGCTCTGGTTTCAACTATTAGGGCTTTCCCATAAAAATTTGATAGCAGTTTTTTTGACTTTTGGACTATTTGATTTTTCAGCTAAAGGTAGCGTTTGAGGCAAAAAGGGTGGGACCCGCCCTCAAGATTCGGCCCAAAACCGATCTCCTTGACGAAAGCTAATAACAGTACAGCTCCGCCACCCAAACCTGATGCATCTGTACAGAAATGGTATGAAATTAACAATTAACCAATCTACTGGATCCTATCTTGATTGGTTAGATGCTATACTTAGACGCAGCAACCCCGCAAATTCCATAAATTTTCAAGCAGTTTTTTCATAGAAAAACCATAACCCTCTGGAAATCAACAAAATATTTTTTTTTGGATAATCCTATAATCCTCTTTTTATGAGAAAGCCTTATTTCAACCATATTCCTATTTTGCAGCATTGCTAGGAATTTTAAATCTTTGTGGTAAAGGCAATACTTCAACTTACTTCCAGTGAGCACGATTGGAGCTGTTACCCAATAGCAGAGCGAATCAGTCTGGTCGCTACTCCCTAGTCTATTGGTCTTGAACAGAGCTGTATTCTGTCGCTTTTTCGCTCAACTTTCGTCGAATTTCGCCCCATTATTGGGTAAAAATTTGCATTTTAGGCAAGTATTTCAATCACCAACAAGCAATCAAAACAATACTTAGATGAATGCACATGAAATTGACTACCAGATTTTTGGGGAAGAGATGCAATTTGTAGAAATCGAATTGGATCCTTTCGAAACAGTTATTGCTGAAGCGGGTAGTTTTATGATGAAAGAAGAAGCCATCGAAATGAAGACCATTTTTGGCGATGGAAGCCAACGTTATGAAGACAAGGGCATCTGGGGCAAAGTACTTTCCGCGGGCAAACGCTTGATCACTGGAGAGAGTCTATTCCTCACCGCTTTTACCCACGGTGGAACGGGCAAACAAAAAGTCTCTTTTGCTTCTCCTTATCCCGGTAGAATTATTCCACTCGACCTTTCTGAATTAGAAGGGAAAATCGTTTGCCAAAAGGATGCTTTCCTCTGTGCGGCTAAAGGCACCGAAGTCGGCATTGAATTTTCCAAGAAGTTGGGTCGTGGTTTTTTTGGTGGAGAAGGTTTTATCATGCAAAAAATCGAGGGAGATGGGATGGCCTTTGTCCATGCCGGTGGAACAGTGATCGAAAAAGAGTTGGTCATCGGAGAGGTACTCCATATTGATACCGGTTGTCTGGTAGCGATGACCCGAGACGTCGACTACGATATCGAAATGATTAGAGGTGTGAGAAATATGATTTTTGGTGGAGAGGGCATTTTCTATGCTCGACTACAAGGACCAGGAAAAGTTTGGGTCCAATCCCTTCCCTTCAGTCGCTTGGCCGATCGCGTTTTGCGCAGTTCCAGAAATTATGGTGGCAACAACAAAGGAGAAGGAAGTCTTCTCGGTGGTTTGGGGGATTTACTGGATGGAGACAATTGGTAAACGAACCATACCAAGCGCTACTCCTACTTATTCTTGTCGAATCCTTTGCCGCAATTCTGTTGCTGCCTGGATTTGATAATTACCCCGTTCAATGAGTTGATCTAACTGCTGCAGTCCTCTGTCTACTGATCCGTTTTGCAAATAAGCCAGGGCCAGTATCCAGTGAAGTTCATCAGCGGGTCCATCCAATGCTACCGATTTTTCTAGGTAACGGATGCCCAATAAATAATTAGGAGGCGACTGTTGTAAGTAACAAAGTCCAAAGTAAAAATAATCCCATTTGTCGGCCACTCCCGCTACTTCGAGTTGCTTCCAAATGGGAATGCTTTGGTCATAGTCACGGCTGACATAAGCCAAGGTGGCTTTTTCCCGAAGTTGGTTATAGTTGGCCGTTCCTTTGCGGAGTACACTGGGATGGCTCATGATTTGTAATTCCTTTAAATGTTGATCAACGAGGCTCAAGTAATTTCCCTTGGTCGCTGGGATCAACCAAAACAGACAAGACAAGACCAAGCAAAGGGAAGCCACCAAACCCAGAAGCATTTGTCCTTCTATTTTCCAGTACCAAGGATTTACTTTAGCGTTTCGTCGAACACCGTATTTTTTCGCTAACTGTTGCTCCCAGTTTCTCTTTTTGTCTCGATTGAGTTTGGCAGTAATGAGTTGCTCGCTAAGCCGTTCGGCTTCTTCTTCGGGAAGCGTTCCCTCCAAATATTCTTTAATTTCTGATTTCATTTTGCATGAGTTTATGTAATAATTCAACCGCGCAAACATCATTTTATTTTCTATAATATTGAGCGAAGCATCGTCGAAGCTTATCCAAGCAACGTTGTTTTCGTTTGCGTAAAGCCACTTCTGTTTTGCCCTGCTCCAAGGCAATGGATTTGAGTGCAGTTTTCTGGTAGTAAAACCTTTCCAACAGTTGACAACAGTCCTTGCACAATTGCTTCCAGGCCTGATCTAGTGCATCCAAAACTTCCTCCTCGATTATTGCTTCCTCACGCGCTTCCTCACGCGCTTCCTCCAACATTACCGTTTTATATTTTTTGCTTTCTGATAAAAACTGCCCCGCCATCCTGGTAAATAAAAAGCGCATGTTGCCGTAGCTAATTTTTCCTGCCAATAACCTTTTCCTAAACCTAAGTAAAGCATCCATGCTCACATCATAGGCTAGAGTGTAATGAATCTTGTAATGACTCATTAGAAATTTAATGCAGTCTTCAAATTGCGCTAAAAAAATAGTCTCAAACAGGGTTTCATCTCCTGCTTGCAACTGGCGCAATACTTGTTCGAATTCAGCTTCCTCCATCCCAAAATTTTGTTTGGCCTGAGCAGAAAGATGCTTTTTTTTATCCGTCAAAATCTTTAATGACACAGTTAATTTTTTTCGTTTACA
>JBCCSR010000354.1:0-5851 GCA_039199865.1 Bacteroidota bacterium | reverse complement strand
GTTCAGTAGTGCCTTTGATTGTTCCTCATTGTTGTCTACTTTCTTTTTGCCCGTTTCCTGCTTTCGCTGCTGCTTTATTTTTTTCTTCTTTGTTGTTTTTTTCTCAGTAAAGGCCATTTTCAAACCCTTAAAATCTGCTTCAACCATATGCTCGGCAGTTGGTTGCTTGAGCTTAAAAACAGGTTCCTTACGTTTCCTCACCGGTGGTGGTGGAGCGATAAACTTAATGCTTGCTTTTTGTACAATCACCCATTCCTCAGCTATTCGTCTCAGGCTACCTTTGCGAGACACAACAATGCTTTTGCTTCCTTCGGGTTCATTTTCATATACGCAAGCACCGCGTAAAATAAAGCTATCCGAAAGGATGGCGTTTTGTTGTAATCCTTCGTCCTCTACTAAAGTAAAGTTAGCCGTATCTTGACCAGTTTGTTCAATCTTATAATAGTACCGATCCTCAATATTGGTAGACAATTCTTTGATCAAAAATCCACGATTGCCATCTGGTCGAAGAGCATACCATACTTGATTGTTGGTAAAGGGCTCTACCTTGACTTCAGGCTTAACTTCAGGTTTAACTTCAGACTTGGTTTCAGATTCAGTGGAATTCTCTCCCAGCACCAAGGGTATCTCCTGCTCTTCAGTAACCGCTTCTTTGTGGATGATCTCAATCAATTTGTTCGGTTGGATGGAAGCCGCTTCTTGATCCACAAATTTCAATTCTATTTTCTCAGCGGGAGCTTTTTCTATACTTTTCGGAACTACTTCTTCGACGGGAGCCTTGAGCTCCGATTTGGTCTCCTTGACTTGACCTTTGGGCTCAATAGCTTTTGTAGCAACTTGCTCATCGGTACTGTTCTGGGAAGTCGAAGTTTCAAGGGAGATTTTCACTTTGTGTATGCCGTCTTGGTTAATGATCATTGCATTTTCGGCATTAAAACCACATTCAATCAATAGATTGAGGGCATAGACAGAAACATTGCTCTTTTCGGCGAGAGCCAACAGCTCATCCGCCTTTTGATCCAGGCTTTTCTCCTCAATCAAGACCTTTATTTTGTTTTCTATATTGGTGTATTTATTCATTGTACTTGATCGGAAAACTTAATTTTTGCTTTTTTGGTAATGGTCCAGCAATCCTTGACAAATGCCAATTCCCCCTTTTCCTCAACCACGATCGACTTTGTATTTGCAGAGGGTTGGTTTAGGGTTTGACAAGCTGGAATAATAATCGTTTCCATATTTTCCAATGTTTTCTTCAGTACTTCTGGAGATGAGGGAATGGGTTGGAAAAACCCATCATTTCCATCTTGTTCAATTTCATAGTACATTTCATCAGACTTTTCCAGAGACAATACTTCATGTCCAAACCCATTTTCTTTATTGGGAAAAACGGCATACAACTTTCTTTGGTAATCCACCCCATCGTGTTCGAGATACTGATAGAGTTCAGAGGGCTTTACAAAAGAAATCGAAATGATTTCTCCCGTTTTGTAAATGGTCTGCGTTGGCTTGTTTTCCGTTTTAGATAGAACCACAACAAACTCAATAAAACTTCCCACTTGCCAAGGCGAGGTCTTTGTTTTGAGTACCGTCCCGGGCAGTAAAGAACCTCGATCATGGTTGATCAGTAAGTATTTCCGCTTACCAATTTTCAAGAATTCATCTATATTGGTTCGGTTGTCGGTAAGGTGTTCGATCTTAAAATGCTGTTCCATTTTTATCTCGGTGGGCAAGACCGAACGTTCCTTCTTAATACTCGTACTGAATTTGATGCCCTTGTCCAAAACTTCTCGTACCAACTCCGAAACCTTTTGTTGATCATAACCATAGAGTTTTCCCTCTAGAAAAAGGGTTCGCTTATCACTCCGATTCAAAGTAATTTCAGGTACATCAAAACGCTTAGAATTTGGATTGTACCTCGCATCCTTGAGTAATTTTTTTAGCAAAAAACTTTTAAATTTTTCATCCATTATTATTTGGCATTAGAGCTGCTTCAGGGCAGCTTTGATCAAGTCAATATTGATAGCAAAATTGCAATTCTCACAGCCAATCTTTTTCAAGGTGGCAATGCCAATGGCTTCTCCTTGCATGGTCATCACCGGACTACCGCTACTCCCCGAAGAGATAGGCGCAGTAATTTGAATCAAGTCCATGTCCCAAAAATCTTCGCGCAAAGCGGCCACGACTCCGGTAGACAGACTACTCTCCAAACCCTCTGGATTTCCTACTACAAAAATCTCTTCTGCTTTTTCCACCTCTCCTTCGTAGAGAGGGATGGGATTAATTTTCTTTCCATCCAGATCAACATTGAAAATAACGTAGTCATCTTTTTCACTTCCTGCATAAATTTCCTGGACACGAAAAGGTTCTCCCGAACGTAATGTAACATACCATTTACTGCCTCCTTCAAACACGTGCTAATTGCTCACTGCATCTCCTTGGTCATTGATGAAAAAGCCAGTCCCAATACTCAAATTCCGGCCATACTGATTTTTGGTCTGAACCAAGAAAACCCCTTCTTCTGTCTCTTTCACTACCGCTTTGAAGGCTCTTTTCTTTGTGCTGGTTCTTCGATGATATCTGGGTTGATCTGAAATATGCTTTCCCGAACTTTTTCCAGTATTGGCATTATCAGCAATCACCTCTCCCGAAGCATATTGTTTGAATACTTGCAAGCTATCATGCACTCCATCCTGATAAAAGGGACTCAACTGATTTCTTAGCAATACTCCATTGATGCTTTCTCCCGATGAGGTACTGACATACAAATCAAGTCGTTTACTAGATCTTTTCTGACGGCTGTCCCTTTTGTAAGTGATGCTTTGGTCCAAAACATAATTTTCTAAATACGCAAAGCAATCTTCATTGTCTTCGATCCCCAGTAAATGAATGGTTTGTCCAGTCTGTGTTTGAATCGTATTGCCATCAATGATTTTAACGACCTTCAAATTCGGCCCCGCCTGTCCCCCTCTCCGACAGTTCGTGAAGGTCAAAGCAATCAGTAACATCCCTACTAGCCACAATCGATTCCACCGCATATCAAACAAATTTGATTTTCGCCTTTTTGATAATTTCCCATTCCTTCTCATTATCCGATTTCTTTAATTGTCCTTTTACTATCGTTGCAATCCCCGTTTTGGTATCCCGAGGAAGATTCTCGTATTCACAAGCATGATTCAAAATGGTATTGGCCGATTTGGCGGCACTCCTTTGTAGGGCCGCATCTTCGGTTAACTCAAACTCCGCAGTTCCATCTCCTCGGTCGGTAATAACGTAGTACAATTGATCTTCCACGTTTTTGGAAAGGTTTTGTATCAAAAAACCATTGTCTCCATCGGGACGAAGCGCATAATAACTGACCGAGGAATTGAATCCAGAAGTAATGTCTTCAACGGCAGCAGCTGCCGCCATACCCGAATAAGCTGGTTCAGGTATCTTAACCTTACTTTTTTCGGTGGCCAGTTCTTTTCGGAGTAGGTTGATGGTGGCGTTTAGTTGTTGTATCCTTGTGTCTTTTTCTTCCAGTTGACGATTCAAATCATCTACCTTACTTTGAGGAATAGCGTTCTTCTCACCCGACTCCTCTGCTGATGCTTGTTCTTCTTCGCTATTAGAACCAACACCCAAAGATTCTCCTTTTGTCTTTCCATCAGAACGCTTAAAGACTACTGATGCTAAAATCACAAGAAGAACCAATGCCAAAAGGAAATAGATAGTACCTGGATTCGCTGTTATTTTGGCATAGAGTTTACTCCAAGTAGAATTGGGGTCATCCTTGTAATGGACAAACGAAAAATAATCTTTATTATCATTGTCATATAAAGCTGCAAATTGAGCTAAGCTATTTTTGAAAAGGGTTTCCTCATTCTTGTCTGCAGTATATTTTGCATAATCCTCTTTTGCCTTTTTCAATTTTGTAAAAAAAGCCTTGTGCTTATCAGAGCGCTCGATTTGTTGCATACATGGCTCTTCGTCTTTGGAACTCCCACGAATAAAAGAACCATAACAAAGTGCGCATTGCTTACACAAAACAGGAAAATCTACACCAATAGAATGAAGTGTTAGCTTATTCTCCTCGACTCCTTCATTGTAATTCTTTACCGCATTTTGGACCAACTTCCAAGTACTCAGGTTACCTTTTTCTAAAAAGGTATTTTTTGCATATGAAATCTTCTGTAAATGCTTTACGATTTTACGGTCTTCAGCCGATAGCTTTGATAAGGTTTTTAATTCAGCAACATGCTGACTATCAGCATTACGCTTGATTGCTTCCCTAATCTTTGGGATACAACTAACCCTCCCCCACAAGCACAATAACCGTACATCATTCAATGCCTTATTATAAATATCATCTATTTTAACGGCATCTACTTTTTCCAATTTTTTCAACAGTAAATGCACCCCTTCTAAAGTAACCGGAGAGCCTTTAATGGATGCTACCTGAGTAAATAAATCCACCCGCCTAATCGTATTCAAAGATTGATGTAACTCTTCTCCTATTTCGTAATTCGCTGCAAGTAAATCTTCTAACATCGCACCGATTGAAGAACAATCAAGTACCAATTCAATGCCTTCACTTTTTAGCACATCCTTAATGACCGTTTCGAAAAGTCGAAGCTCATACTCCTTGATAATCGCTTCCGCATCTTGAGCATACCCTCCCATTCCGTAAAACAGACACAAACAAACAATAATCGTGTTTCTCATAGTTTATGATTTAATCTCATATAATTTTTGAGACAATGGATACAGTACATCCTTCAAATACCAGAAGAACAAGCTCTCTTCCAATTCGTCATCAACCTCGTTTTCTTCTCTGGCTTTTAGGGCCATTTCATCGAAGCTCGCCTGAGAATAGTCTTCCACGAATTGGAGGACATCAAAACCATTGTAGCGGAATTTGATTTCGTATTCCTTGAACAAGCGGATCAAGTCTCGACTCCTTAAGTGTTTGAGGAAATCCAGAAAATGCTCTCGGGAATCCTTACTCAAATCTCGGATTTGTACGATGTCGTAATAATCTAGTGGATCCAATTTCGGCTTTTTCTCTTCGCTAGAAGAAGGCACTTCATCTCCAGCTTCACTGGCTACTTCTTGAAGTTTCGGATCCGTTCCCACACCAACGTGGACGACATTCTCTACCTTGGCACTGATGTTTTCATCCCGACGGACATATTTCTCACTAATCGCTCCAACCGCAGTTAAGGTCTTTGGATTTTCAGCAATGACTACTTTGGTCACTGGCGAGGCCTTGGTACCGGTGAATGTTTCTAGCAACTTGACTACCAAATCTCGGATATCTTCTTCCTCCCCCAATAGTTTGATGTACTCACTACCTTTACCCGTAAAGGAGATGTACTCTGGAATATTCGTTTGCTTGGCTTTGATGATTTGTGCAATGTGATAAATAATCGCAGACAAGTGGAGCATCAAAATACTACTCAAGGGCTGATGATCTTTGATGTGATCTGAAAAACTAAAGTCGCGATCGTATTTGAATAAAAAGGCACAGATATCTGCCGAATCCAAGGTGTTATTGCTGACGAAGGAATCGTAAATCGGACGCAAATTATTGGCATTACTCAAGTTGATTTCATTGGCCTCTAATTTGTCCGCAATCATAGTAAAGAAACCATTGTCCTTATAATTATTGGACTCCTCCAAACCTTCTCCCCAAATATCATTGCCCGCAAATCTGAAAGAGGTGCTGTAGTACTTATCCTTTTTGTTGCTCAAAAACAAAATGTCAGTCGTTCCCCCTCCAATGTCGATATTGACCACATCACTACTTCTCCGCAATTTTGCCAAAGCATAATAAGGGACGATCGATTCGTATTTCATCTCGATGGTCATC